>NC_014393.1:2476339-2785882 GCF_000145275.1 Clostridium cellulovorans 743B | reverse complement strand
GATACTCTATATGGCGAAGCCGGACAAGACATTTATGTATTTAGAAAAGGTGATGGACAAGATACTATAAACGATACTGCAGGGGAAAATAATACAATTATAGATACGTTGAGGTTCGAAGATATCGACTCAACAGAAGTAACTTTGAATAAGAGTGCTTATGACTTAGTCATTACTGTAAATGGAAGTAGCGATAGCGTAAGGATACTGAGCTATTTTTATAGCAATGATTATAAAGTTGAAAAGATAGAATTCCAAGATGGTGTGGTATTAGATATTAATGCAATTATGAAAGGTTACGTATACATAAATGGAACAAATTCAAACGAACAAATAAGTGGATATTGTTCAGGAGAAAATGAATTTATAGGAAATGTAATAATCAATGGATTTGATGGCAATGATACCTTAAATGGATCAGCTGGTAATGATAAAGTATACGGAGGCAATGGAGACGATACAATAGTTGGAAACAATGGAGACGATACTTTAGAAGGCGGAGCCGGAAAAGATACTCTACGAGGAAGTGCTGGAAAAGACATCTTAAAGGGTGGAAGTGAGGATGACACTCTAAACGGAGAAATCGGGGATGATATTTTAGATGGTGAAAAAGGAAATGATACACTAACTGGCGGAGCAGGAAGTGATACTTACGTATTCAGAAAAGGAGACGGACAAGATATCATAGTTGATTATTCAGGGGAAGCTAACACAATTATTGATACCTTAAAATTTGAAGATATTGCTGCAAGTGAAGTGTCCTTAAATTGTACTGGATACGACTTAATTATTGCTGTAAACGATAGTACAGATAGCGTGAGAATACAGAATTACTTTACAGCAGACTTGTATAAAATAGAAAATATTCAATTCAAAGATGGAACAACATGGGACATCAATACCATTAGGAATAGCATAGTATACGCAAATGGAACTGAAGAAAAAGATAGCTTATATGCAGCAGGACCAGTAACGATGAATGGTTATGGTGGAGATGATACATTAAGGACAGAAAATGCAAATGACAAGATATATGGCGGAGCCGGAATAGACACAATAATAGCAGGAGCCGGAAATGATAGTTTATACGGAGAAGTAGGAAATGACATTTTATATGGAAGAGTAGGCGATGACATCTTAGAAGGTGGACTTGGAAATGATACTCTATATGGCGAAGCCGGACAAGACGTTTATGTATTTAGAAAAGGAGACGGCCAAGATATAATATACAACTCAAGTAGTCTAGACACTGATAATGACAAACTATCATTTACTGATGTTAATTTATCTGAGACTACTTTCATAAAAACTAATACAGATTTGATCATAAAACTAAATGAGACTACTGATTCAGCGACTATTTCAGGATATTTCAACTATGGCAAATATTCTTTGGAAGGGATAGAATTTATGAATAGTGAAACTTTAACATCAGAAGATGTTAATAATGTAATAGCAGGTAAGTATGTTTCAACTTATAATATTAACTTAGAAAAAGCTGTTGAAATACTAAGTGGAACTCCAAATTCAAGCGTGTCTAATATTACTGGCACATCAACTTCCTCAGATATAACAACAGATATATTAGTAAATATGAATAACTAGAATAATATTTAGTTTTTAATTAAGAAGCTCTGAAGTTTTATATTCCAGGGCTTCTTATATTTTATGAAATATCTTTAATTGATTATTCTTGTAATCCATAAAAATAATGTCTAGATAAAGAAAAATAATCCAAAAATATTGCAAACATATGTTCGGTTGATGTATAATAAATTTAGCCACTAGATATTGATGGGGTTACATATGAAAAAAAAGACGTTAACCGAGAAACAACTAGAGCTACTGCTAGAGATAGATAAATTGATACAAAAAAGAAAAGCAGGAAAAAAATAGCTCCTGCTTACTTAAGCTTTCTTTCAATTTCTAATAAAACTGCTTTTTTAATGATTTCCCATGCATCATCATCAATGTTAATATCCTTTATTAAGCCTTTTTCAATCATTTTGTCTAGAACTAAATCTACACTGTTTGGGGCTTCGTATTCTTCTATGCCATCCATCCAATAGTTTATTGATTTACCACTATGCTCTACTAACTTTATTAATACTTTTTTAGATGGTAATCTTGTCCCACGTTCTAAATCTCCAATAATACCTTTACTGATACCCAATTCATTTGCTAATCTAACTTGCCCAAACTTTTCTTGATGTTTGGTTTCTAATTCTTTACGATAATCCTTCAATTTCTTTGAGAATATTGTGCTCATATTTTCCACCTCATTTTATATGATAATTTAAAAAATCTCACAAATCAAGAGAAAATATCTATTTTTCTCTTAAAACGAGAGAAAAATAGATATTAAGAGCAATTTGAAGTATAATGAAAATATTTTTCCATTTCAGGCAAATTGGTTGTTTTACTTTTCTCTCAAAATGAGAGAAAATATAGTTAAATAAGAATTTATTGATAACTTAAGAAAAGTATTGAAAAGTATAAATATAAAAGTGAACTTTTTTTATTTCATAATAGTTGAATGGAAATTGTACAACCCATGTACAAGGAGGGAACATATGAAAACTAAAGATATTCTAATAAGGCAGGAACAACTTCTTAAGGAAGTTGATTTTTTAGCAGAAGCACACACTCAAAACGAGAGAAAAATCACACAAACATCTGTAACCAAAATTGAGGACAAACATAAAATTTAATTATAAGTATTAAAAGATAAGGGGATTACAATATGAGCACAGTTACAGTAATACTTCCTAAAGATATGACTGAGCTTGAAGAAAAATATGCTGAAGTTATGGCAAGTATAGTAGCAGAAAAATTAACTACGGAGCAATTAGGCTTTTTAATTAAAGTATTAGAAAATGGTCAAACGGCATAAAGATAGAGATTAATTTAGTCATTCAATAGAAAGTTGGAATTATAAATCAAATAAGATACTGGAAACAATAAGTCACCATTAATAGAAGATAGATATGACCTTGAGAGGGCACGCAAACTTATGAGTAGATCATAAGTGTCCTCACTATATAGCCTTGTAACATGAAAAAAGAAATTTAGGAGAGCACCTGTATTTATGGCATCTTGTACCCCAATTAGATGTTCATAAACCTATTTTTTAACCCAAGGCTATACAGTGAGGACATTTTTACATATGTTCTTACCTGTTCTTTGAAAATTTGATACAACATTTCAAGTACGTTACTGGATAGCAGAGGAATTCTGAAAGCGATGAAAGGGGAACGCCAGGACTTTTACTAATGTGAAAAGAGCGATAAACTCCTACTAAAAACAGATTTGATAAATCTGCTTGCGATAATCTATCCACGGAAATAATGATACTTCTATCTAGTCCTAAGTATCCTATGGAAGATAGCTTTCACATAGTGATTGAGGCTTTAATTGAAAAGCTTATGATACTTGCTAATCACAAGTAGCTTGGAATGTTCCTTGTATTGGGGTAAGAAAAAATACAATACTGTCAATGGTTTATAAGGTCAAGGAGATTTTCTTGACCTTATCTATTGATACTGAACCAAGGAATTTTAGATTATAGAATTTCTTGGTTTAATATCAATTTAGGAAAGGTGGAATAAACAAAATGGGTAAGGTAATTTCTATCGTAAATCAAAAAGGAGGCGTCGGAAAAACTACTACGACGCTTAACTTAGGATATGCATTATCTCAAATGGGAAAGAAAGTTTTACTTATAGACTTTGATCCACAAAGTAGCTTAACGGTATGTTTTGGTTATGATAACACTGATAATATTCAAACTACTATATATAATCTTATGGCATTGGCTATTGAGGAAAAGAATTTACCAAGTAAAGAAGATTACATAATATCAATGGGAAATCTTGATTTAATTCCATGTAACTTAGAGTTGTCAGCTATTGAAGTAGCGTTAGTTAATGTGATGAGTAGAGAGCAAGTGCTAAGATCCATAATTGATGAGATAAAAGATGGCTATGATTATGTGATTATTGATTGTTCTCCATCACTAGGGATGTTAACTATAAACGCTTTAGCTGCTTGTGATAGTGTAATGATACCTGTTACTCCTCAATATCTTTCTGCTAAAGGTTTAGAGCTACTTTTAAGAAATATCATTAGGGTTAAGAAAAGAATCAATCCTAAGATATCGGTAGATGGAATACTTTTAACTATGTACGCAGAAAGAATGAAGTTATCAAAGGAGGTTTTGAAGATAATTCAGGAAGCTTACGGAAGCCATATCAATATATTTAGAAATAAGATACCTACTTCTGTTAGGGTTGGCGAAGCTAACATGAAAAGCAAGAGTACTATTGAGTATGATCCTAAGAATAAAGTATCTGGAGCTTATGTTGAATTTGCAAAGGAGGTTGTTGAAATTTGAGTGAAAAGAAACTGATGAGTTTAGCAGCAGACATGTTTGGCATGGATGAATCTAAAGATGAACGAGAAAATGAAGTAGCAGTTGATGAAGTTGAAATAGAAAAGCTAATTCCGTACAGGAATCATCCTTTCAAATTATATGATGATGAACGCTTTGATAATATGGTCAAGAGTATAAAGGAGTTTGGTGTTATTGTTCCTATAATTATAAGACCAATTGGAACAGAATATGAGATTTTGTCAGGACACAATAGGGTGAATGCAGCTAAGAAAGCTGGGTTATTAAAAGTTCCAGTTATAATTAAGGACAGCCTTCAAGATGATGAAGCTATGCTTATTGTGACTAAAACTAATTTAATGCAGCGTTCTTTTAGTGATATGCTTCATTCTGAAAGAGCAACTGCATTGCAACAACATCATAAAGCTTTAGCTTCTCAAGGTAAAAGGACAGATATTTTAAAAGAAATTGAAACCTATCTCAAGGCTGATGAAATCAAGGCTGAGGAAACTTCTCGCCAACTTGGCGAGAAGTTAACAAGTGTTGATGAAACAGGAAAAAGTTATAAGCTTTCAGGAAGAACTGTATCAAGGTATTTGAGAATATGTAACCTTATACTGGAATTGAAAGAAAGGTTAGATGTTGAAGAAATACCCTTTGTTGCAGCAGTAGAACTTTCATATTTAAATAATGAAGAGCAAGATATTGTAGAAGAAATTTTATCAGAAAACAACTTTAAGGTTGATATGAAAAAAGCAGAAACCTTAAGGATCTATTCAGAAAGTAAAAAGTTAAACCAAGAAACAGCTTATTCTATTCTCTCAGGAGATTTAAATAAGAAACCAAAAACAAATAAACCAGGAACTATTAAATTGAAACCTAAGCTTATCAATAGGTTTTTTACGGCAGAAACAAAGCAGACAGAGATTGAAGAAACTATTGAAAGAGCTTTGGAATTATATTTTTACAATGAAAAATAAGGAGGGTTAGATGAAGAGAATTACCGAAGTAAAAGACATTTATGCTAAGATTACTAAAACAGTAACCAGTAGCAAGGATGAATGGAAAGACTTTTTAAACTTTGCATCAAAAGTATACAAATATAACTTTGACAATGCTATTTTAATTTATGCTCAAAGACCTAATGCAACTATGGTAGCTACAATGGATATTTGGAATAAGAAAATAGGTAGGTACATAAACAAAGGTGTTAGAAGTATAGCAGTTTTTGATACAAGGAGACAGAATCTAAAGCTAGACTACTTATTTGATATTAGTGATACCCATGGTTATCCTAATACAATTCCTAAACTATGGTCCTTGGATAAAGATATTGAAAAGGAACTGATAGGAAGAATTAACATGAAATATGGGGTTAATTATGATAAGCTAGATAATATAATAAGTGATTTAGCAGAGCTTAAGGTAAACATCAATATACCAGAATATATCACAGATTTTAAAGGAGATATAGAAGCTTCTTGGCTGAATAATCTTCCAGATCAAGGTGTAAGACAAAACTTTATGGATACAGTTATTGATAGTATTCATTATATTGTAGCTAAAAGATGTGGAATAGAATCAAGGGTATATAAGAATGTTGATTGTTTTAATCTTGTAAGTCATTTTAATACATTGCCCTTTACTTTAAAATTGGGCAATGCTGCTTTAAGTGTTTCAAGAGAAATACTTAAGGAATTTGAGCAAGAAATAACTGAAATCATTAAAGAAAAAAGGATGGTGAAGAACAATGAAAGAACCACTAGAGCTAGAATACGAGGAAGTGGATGGAATACTTTATCCGAAGCTTCAAATATCCAAGGAAGAGAAGGACGACCAGAAACCACTAGGGAAATACGGACAGATGGCGATGAATTATTTAAAGGACAATCATTATCAGAGATACAGTCTTCTGCTGATGAAAGGGGAACTGATGGAGACAATGCACAAGGTCAACGAAGAAGCTCATCAGAGACTGAACATAATCATGGAACAGATGTTAAAGGAAAATCCAATAAAGAATCCAGAGAACACAATGGAAACCTACAGACACAGGGAACAAGTGAAGGCAGCAGCGGAGGAAATAGTTCTGAAGGAAATAGTGTTCAAAGAGAGATAAATCAACAGCAGCTAGATATTTTTGAGTCACATAGTAGTGGCTCTTTTTTTATTTATGAAAATAATGAAAAAGAAACTGAAATCACAGTAGACCAGGAAAAGATTAAAGAAAGTTCCTGGGAAGCTTATAAAAATAATGCTCTTGATAATTATAAGCCAGGAGTTTTAAATTGGATTGAAAACAGTGAAGTTAATGGAGCTGATGATAATAAGAGCAACCACTTTGATGATAAAAACATTGAGCCAAAAGAAGTTGATTTAGGACAATTAAAAACTCCTATTGAAGATAAAATGAACTATAGATATAGTCCAGAAGATGAAATTGGAGTTGGCGGTGTTAAGACAAAATTTAAGAATAATGTTGAAGCCATAAAAACCTTAAAGGCAATTGAAAAAGAAAAGAGACTTGCAACTGCAATGGAGCAGAAAACACTTGCAAAATATGTTGGCTGGGGTGGAATGCCACAAGCTTTTGATAAAAATTCTAGTTCATGGAGTAATGAATATGCGGAACTTAAAGGTTTATTATCAGAAGAAGAATACAACAGTGCAAGGGCATCAACCCCTAATGCTCACTATACAGATCCATTAATCATTGAGAATATTTATAAAGCTTTAGAGAATTTTGGTTTTAAGGAAGGAAATATTTTAGAGCCTGCAATGGGTGTAGGAAATTTCTTCTCAATGATTCCAAATACAATGAATAAATCAAAACTTTATGGTGTAGAGCTTGATGATATTTCAGGACGAATAGCAAAACAGCTTTATCAAAAGGCAAACATAAAGATACAAGGTTTTGAAACAACAGATTATCCAGATAACTTCTTTGATGTTGCCATTGGAAATGTGCCTTTTGGAGATTACAAGCTTTATGATCCAACTTATGATAAGCATAATTTCATGATTCATGATTATTTTTTTGGTAAGGCTTTAGATAAGGTAAGACCAGGAGGGATAATTGCTTTTATAACTAGCAAGGGAACTCTTGATAAGGAAAATCCTTCAGTTAGAAAATATATTGCTCAAAGAGCTGATTTAGTTGGAGCTATAAGGCTTCCGAATACAGCCTTTAAAGCTAATGCAAATACAGAAGTTACAGCAGATATATTGTTTCTACAAAAGAGAGAAAGAGTAGCTGTAAGTGAACCTAATTGGCTTCATGTTGGATTAACAGAAGATAAGATTCCAGTAAATGAATACTTTATTGATAATCCAGAAATGCTTCTTGGTAAAATGGTTTTCGATAAAAGGATGTTTGGTGAAAACAGCAGATATACAACATTGATTAATGAAGATGAAAACTTTAATCTTTCCGATTCTTTAAATAAAGCTGTTAAAAATTTAAGTGCTAATATTGAAGGTTATGAAAGAAAAGAAGAGAGCCAAGAAGATGTTATTTCTGCTGACCCTAACGTAAGAAACTATACTTACACTTTTGTTGAAGGCAAACTATATTATCGAGAAAATGCGATTATGAGGAAGTGTGATATTACAGGGAAAGCATTAGACAGAATTAAAGGGCTTCATGGTATAAGAGAAATAACAAGAAAAATTATTGATATTCAAACAAAAGGCTGCACAAAGGAAGAATTAAAATTAAAGCAAGAAGTATTAAATGAAAGATATGATAACTTTGTAAAAAAGCTAGGATTTATAACATCAAAAACAAATAACTCGGCTTTTAGGGAGGATAACGACTATCCATTGCTTTCATCCTTAGAAATCGTAGACGACGATGGAAATGTTAAAAAAGCTGATATGTTCACTAAGCAAACCATAAGACCACTGGAGAAAATCACATCGGTAGATACAGCACTAGAAGCTCTTACTGTTAGCTTAAATGAGAAAGGTAAAGTTGATATACCTTTAATGACACAGCTTTATCATAAAAGTGAGGAAGAATTATTGTCAGAACTTAAAGGACATATCTTTTTAAATCCTGAACACTATGATAAAGATAATTCTTTACTAGGATGGGAAACACAAGATCAATATCTAAGTGGCAATGTAAGACAAAAACTAAAGATTGCTAAAATTTATGCAGAAACAAATCCTGAGTTATTTGATAGTAACATTGATGCCTTAGAAAAAGTTAAACCAAAGAATCTTGAAGCTAGTGAAATTGATATTAGAATAGGTACTACTTGGATTGAAGAAGCTGATATAGAAAAGTTTATCTATGAGACTTTAGGAACTCCGAGATATTGTCAGAACTTTAATTCACGTTATGCTAACAATGAAGTTCAGGTGCATTACAATAGTTATAACGCTTCCTGGACCATAGAGAATAAAGGTGTAGATAGTAATTCTATATTAGCAACAGAAATTTATGGAACGAAAAGACTAAGTGGTTATTATATCATTGAGGAAAGCTTAAATCTTAGAACCGTAACGGTAAAGGATAGAGTTGATGATGGTGATAAAGTAAAATATGTTATTAACCAAAAGGAAACCATGTTAGCTAGAGAAAAGCAAAATCAAATTAAGGAAGAGTTTAAGAGTTGGATATTTAGAGACCCTGAAAGAAGAAAGAAGTATGTTAATTTCTATAACGAAAACTTCAATAATATCAGACTTAGAGAATATGATGGTTCACATCTTACATTCCCAGGAATGAATCCAGATATTAAGCTTAGACAACACCAGGTTAATGCTATAGCAAGAACTCTTTATGGAGGAAGTACACTACTAGCACATTGTGTTGGTGCTGGGAAAAGCTTCGAGATGATTGCCAGTGGAATGGAGCTTAAGAGATTAGGACTTGCTAAAAAGAGTATCTATGTAGTGCCAAATCATTTAACAGAACAAATGGGGGCAGAGTTTTTAAGGCTTTATCCTTCTTCCAATATCCTTGTTACTACGAAGAAAGATTTTGAGAAACAGAATCGCAGAAGATTTGTAAGCAGAATAGCTACAGGAGCTTATGATGCTGTTATTATCGGTCATACTCAATTCGAGAAAATACCAATATCAAAGGAAAGACAAGAAAGAATGCTTAATGATCAAATTAATCAAATGACTTATGCCATTGAAGAAACTAAAAGAGAACGAGGTGAGAATTGGTCAATTAAGCAAATGGAGAGATTTAAAAAGTCTCTTGAAACAGATCTAAAGAGCTTACTCGATGAATCACGAAAAGATGATGTTATAAATTTTGAGGAACTAGGTATTGATTGTCTCTTTGTTGATGAGGCACATTCGTATAAGAATTGTGCCACATTTTCTAAAATGAGAAATGTTGCTGGAATATCCAATACAAGAGCTAAAAAATCAAGTGATATGCTTATGAAGTGTCAGTACATTCAAGAACTTAATGAAGGTCGTGGAGTTATTTTTGCAACAGGAACTCCCCTATCAAATTCTATGGTAGAAATGTATGTAATGCAGAGATATCTTCAAAATCATCAGCTTGAAAAAAGAGGTATACATCATTTTGATGCCTGGGCAGCTAACTTTGGTGAAGTAGTATCTTCTTTAGAGCTAGCACCTGAAGGATCTGGTTATAGATTTAGAAGTAGATTTTCAAAGTTTACAAATCTTCCTGAGTTAATGACTTTATTTAAGGATATGGCAGATGTTCAAACAGCAGATATGTTAAAGCTGCCAGTTCCAAAGTTAAAGAATGATAAGTATATTTTAGTAGCTTCTGAACCTAGTGAATTTACAAAAGATATTATGCAAGACTTTGTAACTAGAGCAGAAAGAATAAGAAATGGAGCAGTTGACCCAGCCTTTGACAACATGCTGAAAATTACAAATGAAGCAAGAATTCTGGGAACAGATCCAAGACTTTTAGTAAGCAGTGCAGATAATGATCCAGAATCAAAGGTTAATAAATGTATAGAAAATATATATGAAGAGTACATAAAATCTCAAGATATAAAAGGAACCCAAATAGTATTCTGTGATGTTGGAACGCCTAATAATGATGGGCGTTTTTCTATTTATCCTTACATAAAGCAAGAACTTATAAATCTAGGAATGAAGGAAGATGAAGTCTGCTTTATACATGATGCTAAAAATGAAGTTCAGCGTGAGCAAATGTTTTCTGATATGAGGTCAGGTAATAAAAGAGTGATTATAGGGAGTACCCCTAAAATGGGCACAGGAACAAACATACAGGACAGGCTTATAGCACTTCATCATTTAGATTGTCCATATCGACCAAGCGATATAGAACGTGCGTCCGTAATGGGTGCATAATAAATCTACTTTAGCAAAGTAGCAGACATGTCCTAGATAGTCTGTCATCTACCGATTGACTTGTGAGAGAAATCAAATATCAAGGAAAATAGCATGTCGGTAAAAGCCATAAGTTGGTTAGTTATCAAACCACGACTGAATGGTAGGATGAAATGATAAATATGAGGATAAAATCTAAACTGATTGAACGATAGCCTAAATGGTCTGTGTCGGGACTGTGAGGTAAGATAGCTATAAATCCTCATACTGTAAATCCCCTTTTTCACTGTTCGAGGATTAGGGGCATAGGAATTTACAGCATATATGCAATAAGCATAAAAGGGTGAAAGTCGTATCCGACAATTTATCAAGCTAAGTTATTATGTAACTAAACGGAGATTACCTAAATCAAAATGCTTGAAATTCAAGCTATTAAGCAAAAGGCTTATGAATATTTGATATGGTAACGGAGTTCTCGTAGTAGTCTGAGCAAGGGAAAGCCTTGTACGTGGCGAAGGAGAACAGTTTATAACATTAACATTAATTAAGGAAGGTGTGTGAGACACTATGAGAAATCCTCAAAACATGTTAATAAGTCTAACAAAACACAGTAATAATAAGAATTATAAGTATGAACGATTATATCGCTTACTTTATAATGAGGAAATGTATTTAACTGCTTATCAAAGAATCTATACAAATGAAGGAAACATGACAAAAGGCACAGACAATCAAACAATTGATGGTATGAGCTTGAAAAGAATAACTAATATAATAAATTCGCTAAGAAATGAAAGTTATCAACCTAAACCATCTCGCAGGACATATATTCCTAAGAAAAATGGGAAATTACGTCCTCTTGGAATACCTTCTTTTGAAGATAAATTGCTACAAGAAGTCATTAGAATGATACTTGAGTCAATTTACGAAGGATATTTTGAAGAAACTTCACACGGTTTCAGACCAAACAAAAGTTGTCATACTGCACTTTCTAAAATACAAGCAACTTTTACTGGTGTAAAATGGTTTATTGAAGGCGATATTAAAAGCTTTTTTGATAACATTAATCATGATAAAATGATTAACATTTTAAGCGAAAGAATAAATGATCAAAGATTTATGAGGCTAATACGGAAGTTTTTAAATGCAGGATATATGGAAGAATGGACTTTTCATAAGACATTTTCTGGTTGCCCTCAAGGCGGAATCATAAGTCCAATACTTGCAAATATCTATTTAGATAAATTTGATAAGTACATGAAAGAATATGTTAAATTATTTAGAAATGGTAAACGAAGAGAAGTAACCTTAGAATACCGTCAAAATAAAGATGCTCTTAGACTTGCCAGGGTAGAATTTAGTAAAGCTGTTAATGAAACCGAAAAATATAAAGCAATAACAAAAATAAGAGAGTTGGAAAAAGCAAGAGTTTTTATACCATATGGAAATCCTATGGATACGGAATATAAAAGGTTAATATATATCCGTTACGCAGATGATTGGTTATGCGGCGTAATTGGTAGTAAGGAAGAATGTAGAAAAATCAAAGAAGATATTAAAACTTTCTTAGCTGAAAAACTACAACTTGAACTATCAGAAGAAAAAACGCTAATTACTAATGCAAAAGATAAAGCAAATTTTCTAAGTTATAAAATATATGTTAGAAAAAGCAATCTAAGTAAACGTGATAAGGCTGGCAGATTAGTTAGGAATTATACTGGTAGGGTGGTCTTAGAGGTATCAACAGATATAATAAAAAAGCGTTTGATTGATTATAGTGCCATGAAATTAACTTATCACCAAGATAAGGAAGTTTGGAAACCTACTGCACGATATAATATGAAAGATTGTGATGATTTAGAAATTTTAGATAGATATAATTCTGAAATTCGAGGATTTTATAATTATTATTGCATTGCCAATAACAGTTCAATTATTAACAGTTTCAAATATATTATGGAGTATAGTATGTATAAAACCTATGCAACAAAATATAGAACTACAAAAGCAGATATTATAGAAAAGTTTAGAATTAATAAAGACTTTGGAATTAGATATAAAAATTCAAAAGGTATTGAAAGAGTAAGACTTTTTTATAATGAAGGGTTTAAGAGACAAAAGGAATGTCTAAGGAAAAATGCTGATTTAATACCAGATGGTATTAAATATTTTAGCAGCACAAGTCTAATTGAAAGGTTAAGAGCAAATAAATGTGAAATATGTGGCAAAGAAAATGCCACAATAGAAATACATCACATAAGGAAATTAAAGGACTTACAAGGAAAAAATTTCTGGGAAACTCTTATGATAGCAAGGAGACGAAAAACATTGGCACTGTGTTTAGAATGTCATAAAAAATTACATTGTGGCAAGTTAGATTAAGTTTATAAATGGAAAGCCGTATACATTGAGAGGTGTAAGTACGGTTTGGGGGCGAGTACTTGAAAACCTACCATAGAAATATGGAAAGGCGTTGGGTGCTTAGCCTACAGCGTGAGGGAAGAATTATAAGGCAAGGTAATATGAATAGTGAGGTTAATATTTATAGATACGTTACGAAGAATACATTTGACGCTTATTTATGGAATATTGTAGAGCAAAAGCAAAGATTCATAACTCAAATAATGACTTCAAAATCTGTGGCAAGAAACTGTGAAGATATCGATGAAACTGTTTTATCCTTTGCGGAAGTTAAAGCATTAGCAACAGGTAATCCTATGATAAAAGAAAAGATGGACATAGATAATGATATATCTAGATTAAGAGTGCTTAAATCAGCCTATGACAGCAAGAAATATACTATGGAAGATAACTTTACATATAAGTATCCAAAACTTATAGAAGAAGCTAAGGAGAAAATAAAAGCTATTACTGAAGATATTAAAAATAGAGATTTAAGCAAAAGCGAAGAGTTTTCTATTGTTATTAACGGCATAACTTTTGATGAAAGAGAAAAGGCAGGTTTAATGCTTCAAAGTATCTATGAAAAAGTTCCTAAAGAGGGAGAACTTAAAGTTGGAACAATTGGAGCTTTTGACCTGTTGCTAAAAAGGAAAAACTTTTATGAAACCTATGAACTTATCATTAAGGGACAGTTAAGGTATTCAATAGAGCTTGGAGATAGTCCTCATGGTAATATGCTTAGAATTGAACATACATTGAGTAATCTTGAAAGCAGAGTAGAAAAATTGAAAGAAAAGGTATTAGAGCATGAAAGAAATTTAGAGCAATCAAAGGTTGAATTTGAAAAGCCATTCCAGTATGAAGAAGATTTAAAAATAAAGCTTGCTCGTCAATTTGAACTAAATGCATTACTTGATATGGATAAAAAGGATGATGAGGTGATTATGGATGATGATGTAGTTAAACAACAGGAAGAAAATATTTCAGAAGTGTATGATGAGCTTGAATTAGCTTAAATATAAACTTGAAAACATAGATAGGTTTGATGATTTGATATAAACAAAAATAGAAAGAAGTAATTAAGGTAGAGTTTTTAGATCTACCTTTTAAATCAAAAAGTTGGCTTAATACCAGTAAAAGTTTCATAGGCTATTTCAAAAACTGCTTGCCAACTTTTTTTATCATCTATATTTGTAATGATGTAAGTCAGATGGTTAGAGAGTGATTCACCTTTTTCAATAATTAGAGTGGATCTCTTATCAGGAGTATTCACACAAAGTTTGAGATAGTGTAATGAATTGGATATTTCGTCATTAGAATTACCTTTATCATAATAAGAAGTAAATGGATATATAGATGATGCAGTATCTAAATTAGACAATAGCCTCATATAACTATCGATTTTGGTTTCTTCATCCTTTTCATTATAGCCATTTCCAAAACAACTACTAGTTATACCTACAGCATATTGAAATGTATCGTTTGCTCGATGTATTCTTTCTTGTTTGTCAATATAATTATAGATGTTTAAAATTAGACTTACTATTAATAGCGGTATCAATATAATTCGTACATAATTTCTTTTCAACAGAATTCCACCTTTTTAAATAAATTTCAATAATAATTACTAAGAGATTTTCTATGTATGTAATTTATTGATATTAATTATGTAATTATACAATAAATGTATAAAGTGTGCTATGAATTTCTCTAAATAAAAGGAATATGAATGTATTTAGAAGCAAAGAAGATGTAAATTAATGAAGATATTAATTATTTAGCAATAAAAATAATAATTAAAACTTTCTAAAGATATGGGTATAAAATGAACAAAGTTATATTAATATGCAGGCGTAAGAAAGATCCAGAACTAACATATACTCGGGAATCCATAACGACAATAGCTAAATAAATGTGATATAATATTTACATATTAATGAAAATATTATAATAAATATAATTTCAGAAGCTTTTGAGCAAGAAACTATAAGGGAGGCAATGTTTTGGAAATAATTAAAGTTTTGATAGTTACAACTATAATTTTAACGCTCTTGGGTATACTTTCGTTACGGAAGCCAGATATAGTAGGTGCAGATTTTTATTGGTCTAAGTATAAATGGTTTTATATACCGAAATATAAAAAAGCAACAAACAAATATTATCAGCATCAGATAAAAATCATAGGAATAGCACTAATAATGTCAGCAGTGATATTATTAGTATTCATGATAACTTGTGCTATCTATCCACCTATATTATCAGTATTTTAATATTTATAAATTGATAAAATAACAGAGCATATATCGCATTATTCAAAAATGAATTTGCGATATTTTTTTACGTAATTTTAGTAGGATGAAGGTTTTTAAGCATGATTGAAAATACTTTAAGTAATCTTGAAAGTAGGGTAGAAAAACAGAAAGGAAAGGTATTAGAGCATGAAAGAAATTTAGAACAATCAAAGATTGAATTTGCGAAACCATTTCAATATGAGGAAGAATTAAAGGTAAAGCTTGCTCGTCAATTTGAACTAAATGCTTTGCTTGATATGGATAAAAAGGATAATGAGGTTATTATAGATGAAGATGCAGCTAAATCAACGGAAGATGAAGACAGTTTAGAAAAGGAAGCAGAATATCAATTATAAATTATGCATATAGGTGCAATATTAAATATGGAGTAATGTGTACTTGTTGTACAATTGGTATATTTCACACAGTAAATTATAAAATCTTCTTTGAAAACTAAATAGTGAGGTGTTTACAAAATATGATATAATTAACTAAAAAGCAAATAGTAATTTGTTTTTGAACTGTGGATTATTATATTTGTGTAGATGACAAAGGAATAACTAAAAAAATTATATATGTAATAAAGGGAGGATTGGTCGTTATGAAAAGATCAATGATGCAAGCATATGTTACAAGAAGTGATGAGGCGGTAGCCCTTTACCAAAAGGCTTTTGATGCTGTTCTCATTAGCAGTTATCCAAATGAAGATGGAACATTTTTTCATTCAGAGCTTGATATTCAAGGGGAAATTTTAGCTGTGGCAGAACGAAATTCAGAATATGCCATTATTGGTGAGGAAACGGTTACGGGCAACGTAATGCAGTTTTGTTTGCATTATGGAGAAGGTAACGAAGAAAAGGTGCGGAAAGCATATGAAGTGTTAAAAACTGATGCTAAAATTTTAATGCCGCTTGCACCATGTGAATACAGTTCACTTATGGCAGATTTCATTGATAAATATGGCATTAGATGGTGCTTATTTGTGTAGGGCGACTTTTGGAGTAATAGGAGTAAAATGAGCAAAACACGAAACTAACAAATTTCAATTTATACAGTAGGATATAAGTATTGTTACATCTAAAAATTTAATAATAAATTAGAATATCGCACTATTCAGGAATGAAGAATAGATTTGCGATATTTTTTATTTAAGATACTACGTAATACTAAACTAGTGAGAAGTTTTATATACAATAAATCTTCCAGGTTTCGAGATTTGAAATTTGATATATAAGTATTAAATCAAAATGAAAGGAGGTGATAAGCAATGAAAAAACAAGAGCTACTGTTTACAGATGAAGAAATAGCTCGTGCCAATGATATCAATATTATCAGCTATGCTACATCAATGGGATACAATGTTAAACAAGCTACACCGAGAACCTTTAAAATAGAAGGTTTTGGAGGATTATACATAAATGCTGATGGACGTAAATGGAATTGGTTTTCGCAGAATATGGGTGGTGGAATAATTCAATTTGTTATGCAATTAGAAGGTAGAACCTGGGTTGAAGCTGTAAAACATCTTCTTGGAAACACTGATGAAATTGTTAAATACGAGCCACCAGAAGTTCATGAGGAAGAAGAAAAAGGAGAATTTATTCTACCAGAGAAAAACAATACTTATAAACATATTTTTGCTTACTTAATACATACCAGGGGAATCGATAAAGCTATAGTTAATGAGTTTGTACAAAAACACAAAATTTATGAGAATACTCATAAAAGTTGTGTTTTTTTAGGTTATGACAAAGAAGGAGTTCCAAAGTATGCAAGCATAAGAAGTACCAATACGGTAGGTAAATCCTTTAGGTGTGATGTTAAAAACTCAGATAAATCCTATCCTTTCTCAATGGAAGGAAAGAATAAAACCTTATGCATATTTGAAGCTCCTATTGATCTACTAAGTTATCTTACCTTAATCAAGTTATATAACATAGATAACTTTAGCAGCCATTGTATTTCTCTTGGTGGTGTTTCTGATAAAGCACTGGAGTACTATTTAAAAGAAAATCCGAATATAGATAAGATAATGCTCTGCCTCGATAATGACGAAGCAGGGCATTTTGCTTGTAAAGAAATCTATAACAAGTATAAAGACAGTTATGAAATTTCAAGACATAAGCCAAAGAGTAAAGATTTTAACGAGGATCTACTAAGACATCTGGAAGTTTTGAACTTAGAAAGTAAGAAAAATTTAAATACTTTGTATTGTGAAAATGAAGTAATGGAGATGGAGGTATAAAAGTGAAATTTTTAAACAATGGGCATTTAGAAAAATTTAAAACACTACTAAATGAAGATAATACTCATCCAAGAGATTGTGAAAGGCAGTCTCTTTTTTATATTATCTCAGGTAATGAAGATTTATTTCAAAAAAGAAAGCATCTATATAACTTTAAGGATAATTGTGTAAAGCTTAATTGTTTAACTGATGGCAGTGTAGATCTTTCATCAAGTGCTGGAGCTTTAGTAAGGTTAGGTTTTAACTTATATAACAATTATGAAGACAAGCACACCAATCCACTAGATATATTTTATAACCTTGATAGTGATAATTATAATTTAGCTATGGAATCAATTAATATCAGATTTAATAGAGAAGCTGAAAAAGAACTAAATAACGAAAATGAGGAGGAAGTTGAGGAAGATTATGAACCATGATTTTTCTTTCAATAACAAGACCGCCTGGAAGGGGGGCTAACACCTTACTTTGTAAGGGCAAGCTTCCTATTGGTATAGCCAATAGCTTGTAAATAGTGGGGGAATCCCCACGCCCCTTTTAGTTAGATACTTCTTTTTGGAGAGGAGGAAAGGAATGAGAACAAGAAGTGTCCAGACCAATATTAGAATGACAGAAGAAGAAGCAAGTAAGATAAAAGACAAAGCTCAGACTGCAAATATGACTTTTAGTAACTATATTATATATTCAGCTTTGGATAAAGAGATTATTGTTATTGATGGAGTAAAAGAGTTTACACATCAACTTTCAAAGGTTGGTGCGAATCTTAACCAAATTACTACCTTATGTCACCAAGGGAAAATTACCTGTGTAGATATTAATTCAACAAACAAGATATTAGCAGATCTATGGCAGTTCTTAGTTAAGTTAAGGAAGAAAGGCAAAAAAGCAAGGTGACATAATGGCAATATTAGAATTTATCAATGGAGCAAATAAAACCTATTCAGGAATGAATAAAGCTATATCATATATATTGCAACATGCAAAAACAAAACCCCACTTAACTGGAGGAAAAGATTGTAGTCCTAAAACTGCCTTTAATGAATTTGTAATAACAAAGCAAAATTTTAGAAAAGAAAAGGGACGGCAGTTTGTGCATTTCACTCAATCCTTTTCGCCAGAAGATAAAACAACTCCAGAAATAATTAATGAAGCAGGGAAAAAGCTTTTAGAACATGAGATTTTTAAAAACTTTCAAGTTGTACATGCTACTCATATTGATAGAAAGCATTTACATAATCACTTTATTATAAATACTGTAAGTCAAGTTAACGGTAAGAAGTGGCAACTATCGGCTAAAGAATTAGAAATGCTTAAACAATACTCAGATGAAATTTGTAAGGAATTTAATCTTATTATTGTTGATGGAGAAAAAGGAAATTATAAAAAGAGAGGTGAGTATAGAGCAGGATCTAAAGGACAAAGTTGGAAGTATGAGCTTTTCTTAGCCGTTAGAGAATGTAAATGGTCTAGTAGAAGCAAAGAAGAATTTATTGATAATATGGAGAGGCTTGGATATAAGGTTGATTGGACAGAGGAGAGAAAGTACATAACTTTTACAACACCTGAAGGTAAAAAGTGCAGAAATAGAAAGCTATATCCACCAGAGCAATTTACTAAAGAAGCATTAATTGAAGCTTTCGAGATTAATAGTCAAGCAGCAGATGAAAAGGAATTAAAGAATAGAATGGATTTAATATTAACTATGATTCAAATGTTATCTGGAGAAGATAAAAATCATAAGCAAGGAAAATATCCTTTATCGATGCTTGAAGGACAAGCTAGAAAAGAAAGAGCTATTGAAGAAGCAAAAGGTAGGGGACTTGATTGGAGCAGAGGAAGCGGTAATGAAATGTAGGAATAAAATTTTATAAGAATAGGAGAAGTACAAATGGCATTGATGAATAGAATCAAAGGAAGATTTTATAGAATAATTCTTGAAATAGAATTATTTATAGGAATAGATAATGTTTTTAATTTTCCTCAACAAATAGTATTGTCAGAAGCAAAAGAAAAAGGAATTGATATTTCTAAATTTCTATCACCTAAATTTGGTGATAGTGAAATGTATTTTTTATCGAGACAGTTGAAAAATGGAAAAGATATTTCAGCTTATGCTGATCCAAGATTTACATGGAGTCAAATGGAAAGAATAGCTTATGGAATTGAATATGGAATAGATATTACTCAATATAATAATCCTTTATTTACAGTAGATCAGATGAACGATATAATTTTCGCTTTGAAAGAAGGAAAGGTTGATGGTGAATTTAGTGAAGATATGTATAATCCTATGCGTTTGTATTTACCAGTGGATCTTTGGACAAATCAATTGTTTTTAGGTTATCGTGGAGATATACATTTATATAAGAATTTTCTAACAGAAAAGCAGATTAATATAGATTCAAAAGGTAACTTTTATAAATATTTAGATGAGGATAATAAGTACATCCAAATTGATAAGAAGACAGCAATTAGAGAGTTTGCAATTCATAAAGTAGATAAGAATATATATCTGAAGGAAGCTAATGAGTTAGGAATCGACACTTCAAAGTTATCATCTCAAGACTTTGATCATAATCAAATAAAGTTTTTATTGGATCAGTTAAAAGCAGGGAGAGATATTTCAGCTTATGCTGATACAAAGTTTAATATTTGGCAGATGGAAAAGATAGCTTATGGAGTACAACATGGATTAGATATTAGTAAGTATGCAAACCCATTATTATCTGAACGAGAAATGACAGATATTATTTATTCTTTAGAGTATAGTAATATTGATGAAGTAAAAGAATATCGAGAGAGCGTTGAAAAGATGCCATTTAATGAAGAAGACTTTTTTAAAGAAAAGAATATAAGCTTAACTATAGAAGAATTTGATGATGGTTATTTTAATGGACCAATATTTAAATTTAAAAATCTTAATAGTAATGTTACTTCTTCTTATTATGGAACTTTGGATGTTGGAGAGGACTTCAATATTGGAATGAGAAGTCCGCTTTTGGAAGTAGGATTAACTAATGATGAGATTGATGACTTTAGGTTTGTTTATAGTGGTGTTATTTCAAGCTTAATTTCTAAAAGTGATGCTTACTATAATTACAAACCTTCGAATGTTCTTCCCATAAAAAATATTTATATAAAAGGGCTAGATAATAATATTTCCATGAAAGAAGCTAATTTAGGCAGTTTCAAAGAAGCTAATGGTTTATTATGTACATGGGCAAAGATAATGGATGATGATAAAGTTGAGAGTGTAAAAGTAGAATTCCAAGTTGAATGGGAAAGTGCAGATATAAATAGCGAACCTTGTAGGTATCAAGGAATTTTTGATTTGAGGTCTATATATGCAAATAGGAGTAGTGAAAACTTGTTACAAAAACAAATGATAAGAAATATTGAAGCGTGGGGATTGTCTAATTCTCAAGAAGATACTAAATATGAAAACAAAAATGAAGAGAGATTTTATGAGGGGAGGGATTGGCTGAAAAAGTTAGATTGGGGAGGAGATTTATTAGATATTGGTGGAAAATGCATAACTTATGAAACTCCGTTTAAGTATAATCTGCACCAGATGTCAAAGTTAGCTTATGAAGGAGAGCAGGGATTTGACATTGTTGAGTATGGTGATTATTTATTAGAAGAAGATGAAGAAGAACTAGTACTGTAGTGTATTAAGGACTTTATAAAGCTTAATACAGGAGGAAGAACCAGTGAAAAAGTTAAAACAAAAGTTACTATTAGTACTATTTTTAATAATAGTAGGATCTATATTCAACATATACTTTTCAACAAACTTACATTTATTATTATCAAGACAAAGTACCAGGTTATCAATTCCTGAAACTAAATATTGTATAGAAAGTATGGTATCAAGTAAACAGCACTTGATGCTTTTTTTATGTCTAAATAGCCTTATAGTGATTCTTGTAGTGCTACTTATGATGACAAATAATAAGCCTTATGAAAGTAGGTTAATAAGTATAACACCAGATATTTCAACACCAGTTGCAGTTGGACAGAAACAATTTGGTTCTGCTCGTTGGCTTACTGAAAAAGAAAAGGAAGAAGCTTTTGAAAGTTTCATACTTGATGAAGAAGATCCATTAATAAAATACCTAATTGAACATGGGCAAGATGATCTAAAAGAAGATATTGAGAAAGAAGGTGAGGAAAATGAAGAAAAGGAACAAGCACAGCAATGTATCTCAAATACAGAGCAGGAAATATGTATTGAAAATTCAGAAGATAAATTCGAAAATGTGTCCAGTGATCCAAAGAAATATATATCGAAGGGTGGTATAGTTCTTGGACTAAATAAAGAAAAAGGAAAAGAGAAAATTTACTTTATAGGTGAAGATGTTCATAGTCTTTGTATTGGAGCAACACGTTGTGGAAAGACCAGAACAGAAGTGCTTCAAAGTGTAGGTGTTATGGCACTAGCTGGGGAAAGTATGATTTTTAGTGATCCCAAAGCTGAACTTTACCAGTATACACATATATTTCTTGAAAGATTAGGCTATGAGGTTATTGCTATAGATTTTAAGAATCCACTAAAAAGTAATAGATATAACTTTCTTCAACCAATCATTGAAGCAGTTGACAGAGACGATATTGCAGCGGCTGTTGATGCTACCTGGGACTTAACTTCTCAACTAGTTGGAGAGCCAAAGGGAGAGAGAATATGGACCGATGGAAATGCAAGTATAATTGCAAGTTCTATAATGAGTGTTGTTTATGATAACAGGCATGGAGCTAATAAAAAGTATCAAAATATGACCAATGTATATTTCTTTATAAGTGAGATGTGTAAAACCATAGGAAAGACAATGCCAATTATTGAGTATAACAAAAGACTTAGTCCAACTCATCCAGCAAAAGGACTTCTTGCAATATCAGAAGTTGCTCCAAGTAAAACTAGGGGAAGTTTTTATACTGCTGCTTTAACAACCTTAAGGCTATTTACTAATCCACTTATTAATTCAATGACTAATGCTAGTGACTATGATCCAAAGGAAACAGGAAGTAAGAAAAGAGCATTATTTATAATTCTTCCTGATGAAAATACCACTTATTATCCTTTGGCAAGTTTATTAGTAGCACAACATTATAGTGAACTAGTTAAATCTGCTGATGCTAGAGGTGGAAGATTAAAAAATAGAGTTAATTTTTTGCTTGAAGAGTTTGGAAACTTTACTCAAATACCTGATTTCTCAAGCAAGCTTACAGTTGGAGGAGGAAGGGGGATACGATTTAATTTAATACTTCAAGGCTTTTCACAGCTTGATGAAAAGTATGGAAAGGATGTTGCAAAGACTATAAAAGGAAACTGTGAAAATTGGGTTTACCTTCAATCAGATGATTCAGAAACTCTTGAGGAATTATCTAAAAAGCTTGGTAACTATACAGTTTCAACTTATTCTTTAAGTGCTTCACATGGGAAGTTTACGAATCCATCAAGTTCACATAGCATAAATTTGACAGGAAGAGCCTTGTTAACTACAGATGAAATTAGATTAATCAAAAGACCATATAGCTTAATTACTTCAAGGAATAATCCAGGGATGATGCATTGTCCAGATTTATCACAATGGAACTTTAATAAGATGTATGGACTTGGAGATATGGAACACAACAGAAAAGTAAGGGAACTAAGAGAAAATAGAAGACCAGCAAGAACTGCAAGAATGGAAGATATGCAGCTTTGGGGAATCTGGCATTATTACACAGCTAAAAGTGCTGGTGGTATGGTAGAGGCTTTTAAAGATTCTATAATCTCAAATTACAATCCAACAGATACAGAATATGAGGAAAACAGAAAGGAAGATTTTTATGGAGAAGAATAAAACGTTAATAAGAAAGATGAAAGATAAGCTATGGATGTTAGTGGTAACTGCTTATACAGTGATGATGCTTTCAACACCAGCGTATGCAAGTATTTCAGGTAGCAAAATTATGACAGGTACACAAAGACTTATAAGTGATGCTACAACAGCACTGATGGTATTGTCACCAATAGCCTCAGTATTATTGTTTTACGAATACCACAGGTTTTACCTGTGGTTCTAAAAAGCTTCTAGCGATGAGTAGAAAAAAAGAATACCTCCAATGTAAAATGGTAGTAGGTTTGCCGACCACAACCAAAAGTACAAAGGAGGTATATCCGTAATGGATAATAGTAGTTTAGCACATAGTAAATGGAATTGTAAATATCACATAGTCTTCGCACCAAAGTATAGGAGACAAATCATATATGGAAAAATAAAAGCGGATATAGGGGTAATACTTAGAAAGTTATGTGAACATAAAGGAGTAGAAATTATTGAAGCAAATGCATGTAAGGATCATATACATATGCTTGTAAGTATACCTCCGAAGTTAAGTGTCTCTCAGTTTATGGGGTATTTGAAAGGTAAGAGTTCATTGATGATTTTTGACAGACATGCAAATTTGAAATATAAATATGGGAATAGGCAATTTTGGTGTAAAGGCTATTACGTTGATACAGTTGGAAGAAACAAAAAGATAATAGAAGAATACATAAAGAATCAAATACAGGAAGATTTAGCATATGAACAAATGAGCTTGAAAGAATTTATTGACCCGTTTACGGGTGAATCAGTAAACAAAGGCAAAAAATAAAGCACCTTTTAGGTGCAGCCAGTAAAGGTATGCGGTTGGCAAACCGCTCAATGTGCGAGTAGCACGGCCAGTAACATGCCCTTATAGGGCTAAAGCAAACCACCCGTTTGACGGGTGGTCCTGATTAATTATCTACTTTTTTATAAGAAAAGGTGCAGCTGATGAGCAAGATCAGAAGCGATGGACAAACAGAATATATATAGTTCTCGGCTGTTGCGCTGGAGCTATTTTAGGCTCAGTAATAATAAATCTTGTAGTTAGCTATTATGGCTAAAAAATTAATATTAATAAATCCAAATAGAAATAAAAAGATATTAAATTTAAAAATAAAATTAATGGAGGAATGAAAAAATTATGAGAAATATTTTATTAAAAAAAGAGGTACAAGCAGTATCAATGTTAGGAAAGGTAAAGAATATTTTTAAAAGTAAAAAAGGTGAAGGGTATGTAGATTCAGCAGTAAAGATATTGATTGCAGTGGTTTTAGGAGCTTTATTGTTAGCGGGTTTGTATTTGTTATTTAAGGACACAGTGTTACCAACCTTAACTGCTAAAATCAAAGCTATGTTCAATTATAGTGGTTAATTACATATATCAAAAAAGCCTACAATGTTATTTAGTTGTAGGCTTTAATATTTCAAAAAAGGAGTAAAGGTAAATGAAAAATCTTTTATTAAAGAAGGAAGTCCAAGCAATAACAATTTTCAGTAAAGTAGCTAATATTTTTAAAAGTAAAAAAGGTGAAGGCTACGTAGATTCAGCTGTAAAAATATTAATTTCAGTAGTTTTAGGAGCTTTATTACTAGCAGGCTTATATCTTTTATTTAAGGATACAGTGATACCAACCTTAAAAGCGAGAATAATAGATATGTTTAATTATAGTGGTTAAAAGTTCAAAAATAAGGAGCTATAAATCGCTTATTAAGAAATTAAAAAGAATCTACTGAAGCAAAAAAGATGGGAGGGATAATTAATTGGAAAAGCTTTTGATAAATCTTTTTATGGCAATCATAAGTGGAGGACTAGTTTATACTAATACAATGCTTGATGGTATAGTAGGAATTGCGTTGTATGCAGATAAATATATGAATACTTTATTAGGTACTAATGGCTTAACTGATTGCTTTAATATATTTCTAAGCTTTGGAATATCTCTTATAGTACTTAAGTTTTTAAAGAAAGGTTTTGATCAATATATTTTATGGACAGAAGGTGATGCAGATGCAGATCCATTGCTGTTATTAACAGGATTTTTTAGAGCTTTGGCTATAGCAGTATCATTTCCAACACTATATTCCTGGCTTGCTAATGTAATTGAGGATATGACCACTAAAGTAGTTAACTCTATTGGCAATGGGATGTTGAAAGAATATACAGCAATGGTGACAAGTTTACAAGGTGCTGGATTGTTTACAATAATACTAGCACTAATATTTTTTATATGTCTTTTCCTTTTATATTTACAATTTTTAATGAGAGGAATGGAGATGTTAATACTTCGAATAGGAATGCCTATTGCTTGTGTAGGTTTAATGGATGCAGATAAGGGAGTATTTAAAACTTATATACAAAAGTTTTTTCAATCAACTTTAGCAGTATTGGTTCAAATAGCCTTAACAGAATTAGGTGTAGGGCTCTTCCTTAACTCACACATATTTTGGGGTATAGCTGCTTTAAGACTTGCCATTAAGACACCTAAGTTCCTACAAGAATTTATAATTATATCTGGTGGACAAACTTCAGGCTTTATGTCAAAAGCATACCAATCAACACGAATGATCCAGACAGTGAGAGGAGCATTTAAGTAATGGATATTATTACACAGTTAATAAGTGCTTTTATTGGATTGATAAGAGTTGGAGCGTTGTTCCGAGTGGTATTCTGTTTTGTAAAAATGGCAGCCAGTGAAGATGAAGTAGCAGTTTATAAAAGAAGAATTAAAAATACTTTATTCTTTTATGCTATAGCTGAATCAATATGGCAGATTAAAGATATAGTATTAGGATATTATCTCTAACAAAACTTTAAGGGAAGGATTAACAATCAATTTTAGGATTTTATCTATAATTAAATATATAATACAATTAAATACATATAAGTAAAATAAACAAAATTATATAAAAAAGAAGGAATATAATACTTTTTATAGAATTTAATAGTGTGGTTTGTATTATCTCATAAAATTATTAATTCAAATTGAAAGTATAGAATTTAATTTTCAATGAATATGTTGAAGTTTATCTGATGCAGTGAACTAACCTAAAATATAGCTATCTTTTTTCAATCTATGCTTTTGAGATTGATTATTCGATAATACAGATTACGAAAAATTATATGTAGAAGGAGATAAAATAATAATGAGAAAAATATTTAAAACAATAATTGTAACAGCAATGGCATTAATGATGTTTGCAGTTCCTACATTTGCAGAAGTAACGAATGCGACAGTTTGCAAAGTCGATGGAGTTACAGATAGTGGGAATTACCCGCTTCAATGGTATTCTAATACAATGACAAATGTTCCTTTAGTAGGAACTACAGCCTATATAAGAGTAAGGTCCAATGGGTATGGAAGTCCTAACGTATATATGTTAAGTTCTAACGCTTCTTGTACTGAGTTAAGTAATACTAGAGATTTTACATTTGGTCAAGAAATTGGTTGGGTTACAATATATAAAATTACTAATCTTCCTGCAGGAATTACAGGCATAAAGTTTTGGAAAATGTCAGGTACTAATACAATATCTGATACAGTTTATTTAAAGATGTTGCAATAATATATTTTTGAGAGAGGGTTGAAATATGGTTAATTCTATTAAAAATAATTATCCTAATCAAAACAATTATTCTATTAATACAAACAAACAAACATCTGATAAGAATCAAGTAAAATATACAGCAGAGGAAGAAGCGAAAATATCTGCTGAGGAAGATGCTATATACTGTGAACATCTTAGAAAAAATGGATACACAGAAGATCAAATCGATTATGCAAAAAAGCATATGCATGGTTTTCCACCAGACAATGCTCCAGGATCAGTAAGACGTGCATGGAGACAAGCTGTGGAAAATGCAACCCCAGAGATGCGAGATCAACTATGTCTTTTTATATGTGTATCTGATGCTTTTATGAGGGTTAATCCAGATTATACGTCAAGTATTCAAAATGATACAAATGGATATTTTAAAGTAATTGAAGATTTACAGACTTATATAAAACAATATGATGAGCAAAGTGATTCACAATCAAAAAATCAATATAAGTGGTATAACGAAATCTTAAAAGCTTTTGAAACTGAATTGAAAAAATTTGCATAATAAAATATAGCTATAGGTTAGTTCATGTTATTCTTTTGTTAACTTATATTCTAAAGAAAAGTACCATTAAGAAATTGATATTATTAGTGGTACTTTCTTTTTGCATATGGGTAATGTGGATATTAATAAGTACATTGTTATATCATCCAATTTGATTTGTTTAAAGATGTTGCAATAGTATGTTTTAGAAAGAAGGATATAAGTTGTGGTCAATTCTATAAAAAATGATTATTCAAAAAGCATTTATCAAACGCAAAAAAATACTGAAATTAGAAAGTTGTTTGTAGGTGAAAAGAAACCAAAACTTTCAGTTGAAGAAGAATCTAAAATATCAGCTGAAGAGGATGCTATATTGTATGAAAAATTGAAAAGTTATGGATACACAAAAGAAATGTTTGATAATCTAATTAAAACAGGATACACATTCCCGCCACATA
Organism: Clostridium cellulovorans 743B; assembly: GCF_000145275.1. Taxonomy (NCBI): domain Bacteria; kingdom Bacillati; phylum Bacillota; class Clostridia; order Eubacteriales; family Clostridiaceae; genus Clostridium; species Clostridium cellulovorans. Next base: position 2,757,859 of record NC_014393.1, on the reverse strand, counting down.
ATGCTCCTGGATCAGTAAGACGTGCATGGAGACAAATTTGGGACAGTGCATCACCAGAAATGAAAGACAAAATGAGAAGCTTTACATCTATGTTTTATGGTTTTGAAAGAGACTATCCTAATTACATGTCAAACATACAAAATGATATAAAGGGTTATTTTAATTTAATTGAGGACTTATACTCTCATATACAACAATATAATGCTGATGGTGATCTTCAAGCTCAAAAACAATATCGTTGGTATAATGAAGTACTAGAACTCTTTACTACTGAGTTGGAAAAATTTACATAATGGTTTATCAGAAAGAAAAGCAATGCCATTTGGGAATATTTTATATAATCCAATTTGATTTATTTAAAGATGTTGTAATAATATATTTTTGAGAGAAGGTTGAAATATGGTTAATTCTATTCAAAATAATTATTTGATCAATACAAACAAACAATCATCTGATGAGAAGAAAACAAAATATACAGCGGAAGAAGAATCAAAAATATCTGCTGAGGAAAATGCTATATTGTATGAAAAGTATAAGAAGGCGGGTTATTCAAAAGAGGAATTTGATTATGTTTTAAAGAATGGAACAACTTTCCCGCCATTTAGTGCTCCAGGCTCAGTGAGACGTGCATGGAGACAAGCTAAAGAAAATGCATCACCAGAAGAAAGAGCAGAAATGAAAGCTTTCACAATTATGTTTGATGGTTTCAGAAGAGATTATCCTAACTATATGTCGACTATGAACAATGACACTAATGGATATTTAAAAATGGTTAAAGACATGAAATCTTATGCAGAACAATATAATGTTAATGGTGATTCTCAATTACAACTGCAATACAAGTGGTATACTAAAACACTTCAAATTTTTGATACTGAATTAAAAAAATTTGCATAATAGAATATAGCTATAGGTTAGTTCATGCTATATGTAAGCGTCAAGTAATTGGCGCTTATTTTAGTATATCTTCAAATTAAGAAAGGGAGGTGCGAATTCTTGGAACTAGAAGAAAAAGAAACCTTATATATTCCCCTGGGACTAAAAACAAAAACAGAAATCTTTGATGGCTTTGGAAAGGAAGAACTTTTCAAAGCCATTATTTCTACACTGATATCAGCAGCTATAGATGTAGTTATATACATAATATTTAGAAATGTTGCTATTACAATAGTTTTTATCTTATCTGCAATGGCAGGCTCGGTAATGATGCTTACAAAGGATACAAGCAATCTTTCAGTTGTAGATCAGATAAAGTTTATGGTTAGGTTTGCTAAGTCTCAGAAGAAATATAAATACAAATATTTAGATGAATGGAGATGAGAAAATAGTTTTACAAAGATTCTTAGAAGTTGCCTTTGATAATCCATTAGTGATAATCAAAGGCTTTTTATATGCAGTGATTTTACTGTATGTAAGCTTATCAGATATCAAGATCAGGATAATACCAGACAAAGTACATATTATGATTTTACTTGTATCACTTATTAATATTAACCTAAAGGATTCACTACTTGGATTATTTCTTGTATCAATACCTTTTATAATAACAGCGTTAATTAGTGAAAATGGCATTGGTGGTGGAGATATTAAGCTTATGGGAGCTAGTGGTTTCCTATTAGGGGTTAAAGGAGGGTTTTTAGCAAGTATTATAGGACTTGCAACAGCAATAGTTACAAAGAAAGTAAGCTATAAAATTAAGAGTACAAATAAGGATGAAGCTTTTCCATTGGCACCGTATTTATCAATAGGGTGTTTTTTATCATATTTAATTTCAGGAGGTTTTTAAGGTGAATAAATTAAAAGAATTGTATAAAAACAGAACGGTTATAGGAGTAACTTCAATAGTAATGGCACTTATTATATGGTTTATGCAAACTACTTAATATGAATAGTATCAAGTATAGTTTAAACAAAACAGGAGAGTATTATTTAATTATCCATGAAGAGTTTAATTATGATGATGCATTATTTTTGGATATTGAAGAAGAAAATTGTGAAACATGTAATAGCTCTTTAAATAAAACTGAAAGAAATAATTCTATGAATTCAGCTAATAAATTTATATCACAAAATGTTTCTTTAATATTTAAATACTTTTCAACTCATGATGATAAATTGTTGAAAAGCTTAAAAAAAGAAGGTAGCTTAGGGATTGGAACATATTTTAATACTAAAAGCATAAGAGCATCCACATCACCAGGAACTTTTGGTACAACACCTGTAGAGAGAACAATGGCATTTTTAGGGTGGATAAATGCGACTAATTATATAACTAATGATGATGTTGAAATAAATGCTATACTAATACCTTCAAAAACTAATAGAATACTTAAACCTTATGAATATGTATTTCAGGATAAGGAGGAAAACAAACTTAAAAGCATTCATTACTTTGGAAAACGAAGTAAAAAATCTGATATCATATTGCAAGCAGAGATATATGTAAATACCATAGCAGAATACCTTGCATATAAAGAAACTAATAGTAAAGATGTAGAATTAGAAAGTGTTTTATTTATGGTGCTAACAAAAGCAGGGCAAAAACCTATTCCAAACAAGTTTTTTGAAATGCCAGTTTATGAATGGACTAAAGAGTTGTATGTGAAACTTGGTCAAATGATAAGCTATTCTTCTTCAGACTTAGATATAAAAGATATGACAGCTCGATTTATTGTAAAGCCTAGTCTAGCTAATTTTCATAAGTTGATTCAAATATATTCAAAGAAAAATTGTAAAATAGATTCTATATATAGGGAGGAAATTTTAAGAATGTATGAAAACAAAGTGCAAGAAATTCATAATAATGAAGCTATCAAGAAATTAGGTAGAGGCTTAAATCGTCTTCTTTATAGTAAGAAGGGCTTTGAGATTTTAACTAAATTATATACAGTTAGAACTGTTGAAAGTTTATCATATAGAATAAGAGAGCTTGAGGACAGTTACTTAAGATATGGCAAGCATTCTATCCTTAGTGATAAAGAGCATATAGAAGTTATAAACCTTATTAATACTAAAAAAGACGCAGTGATTTGTGCTAATGCAATAATTAGCTTTGGAAGAGTATTTCATGAAAGCAGTAAGAAAGGTTCTAACAATTCAGATGGTATGGTTTCTAATACTAAAGAAATAGATGAGTTTGAAATTGATATTAATACTGAAGATGCTGTTGAAAAGATTGTGCTAGAATCTTCAGTTAGTTTGAATAATGAGGAGGAAATATAATGAATAAGTTGGCAATAATGATGTTATTAATAGTTGAAGGAGAGGCTCTTAATAATGAGGGGAATATAGGAAACACAATGCAGCCAAGGCAAATTGAATTAAGTGATGGAAGTATTAGAAATGCTATTGCAGGAGAAATGTTAAAGCACTTTCATACAAAGAATGTAAGGCTACTAGCAGATGAAGATGAACTATGTGATACGTGCAAAATATTTAGTCCAATGAAAAATGGTACAGTCAAAGAGAAGGACAAGAACTTAAGTGATAGTGGCAATAGAGTTAAACAATGTATAGTCGATGATATTGAAGGATTTATGAATGCAGGTAAAGGTAATAATGAGAAAAGAGTAAGTTGTATTAAATTTAGCTGGGCAATATCAACTGATGATAATGATTACCAAAGTGTTTTACATAATAGAGTGGATCCAATAAATAATAAAGGCAAGAATGAGAAGAACTTAAATGAACAAGGAAAACCAGATACCACATCTGAGGCAAATACAAATAAAGATCAGAACACACAAATGCTGTTTTATAGACCAATTAGAAGTAATGAATATGCTTTAACTATTCAAATTGATTTAGATAGAATTGGTCTTGATGATGAAAAACTAATTGATGCTGTAGATAATAATACGAAGATTATGAGACAAAGAAAATGCTTAAAAGCAGTAAAAAATATGTTCCTTGATCTTGAAGGTGCTTTATGTTCAACAAGATTGCCTCATCTCACAGATATACAAGGGATTATTGTTCAGAAGAAAAATAAAGATGAAGTACTTTCAAAGTATTCTGCATTAAAAGAAGATTTTATTCAAGTTAATAAAAGACTGTCAAATAATAGTTTTGAGTTTAACAATATCGAAGAGTTTGCGGCAGTAATAGATGACATTGGAGTGAAGTTAGAAGAAAATCTATAGAGTAGGTGTATATATGAATAAAATAACATATAAGACTGCTAATTTATTTACATTAAAAAAATATGAAAATAGCAATTTGAATTGTCAAAGTTATGAGTATCCAACGTTATATGCTATTAGAAGTGCGATTTTAGGAGCAATTATTCAGGTAGATGGGGTTATGAAAGCTGAGGAATTATTTCATAAGGTTAAGAATGCAGTTATTTATATTCAATATCCTAAAGTTTTTCATATTAATGGTTGCAAGATCAAACGATATGCTAATAGTTATTATGGGATAAATAACGAACAGAAACTAGACAGAGAAAATCTTATAAAGAATAACTTTTATACTACAATGGGTTTTAGAGAATATATTGATGTAGAAGATATAGTTTTTTATATAGATATGTCTATTCCTAATATAAATCTATACTTAAAAAATATAGATTGGATAGGAACCGCAGAAAGTTTAGTATATCTTCATTCTATTGAAGAAGTTCAGACTTTAAATAACGTTATGGTGCCTGTACCAAGTAATGAAGTTAGGGGAAGATACAATCAATTTGATTGGGATAGTAAAGCAAGATTTGAACATATATATCTATATTCGGATAAGTATACTCATAAGCATAGAAATCTTTCGTGTTCTATAAAGGATTTAGTATTATAGGAGGCATGATGTTTGAAAATTATTATGACATAATTGGATTTAAAAAGCCTAGAGAAATACAGAAGGAAATAAAAAATGTATTAAAGAATAAAAAGGAAAATGTACTAGTTATATCTGGTTGTGGTAGTGGAAAGACAGAAGTTGGGCATTATGCGTTACTTAACTGGAATGGAATTAGGTCTATATTTGTTGAGCCTATGAAGACCTTAGCAACTTCAATACAAGAAAGACTTAACGAATATAATAAAATTCTTAATATAAATGAAAAGTGGACAATACAGCATTCTGGAATAGAAGAGGATAAATATTTAGAAAATAAATTTTGTGTAACAACTATAGATCAAGTATTATCTGGATGGCTTGGGATAGGTAGACAATCTTTTATAAGAGGAAAGAATATTGTACAATCAAATTTTGTATTTGATGAAGTGCAACTATTTCAACCTGATAAAGCTTTACTAACAACAATTAATTTTCTAGATAGTATTAATTCACAAGGAAATAAATTTTTAATTATGACAGCAACAATGCCTAAATATTTAATAGATTTTTTACTTGAAAGATATAATATGAAGCTTATAGAAGCTTACGAAGAGACAATTGCAGACAGGGAGATATATGTAAACTATTCTTCAAAAGTCGACTATTTGCAAATAAATTCAAGAACTGAAAGTCAGATAGTTATATGCAATACTCAGGCTCAACAAGAGGAAGTCTACAACAATATTGAAGATAAAAGTAGATGCATTATATTAAATAGTAAATTACTTAAGTATGATCGAAGCAAAATAGAATCAAAGAATCTCCTAGAAGATGATGTTTCTGAGAAAAGTTTATATAAGTATTTTGGCAAATATGCTAAGAAAAACAATAAGATACTCATTGCAACAAGCATTGTAGAGGCTGGGGTGGATATATCTGCAAATTACTTATATTCTTATGCATGTCCAATTGACAATTTTATTCAGCGTTGTGGGAGATGTGCAAGATGGGGTGGAATTGGGCAAGTTGTTATAATTAATAGTAATGATATAGTTTATGATAGTAAAATTGTAAAAAAAACTATAGAATTTTTTGCTGATAGACCTAGTTTGAAGTTTACATGGGAAATCCAAAAGGCAGTAGTTACAAATATATTAAATCCGTTTTATATGGACGTTATAAATGAAATAAATGTAAGGAAAAACAAGTACAATCTTATTGATGGTAGTAGGGGAAAATTAATAAGAGATATTCAAAATGTTAATATAATTGTAGATAAAGATATATCCTTCAATAGTTTTAAAAAGCAGAGCATTAGTATTAATATAAGTGTATTGGAAAAGTTATCTAAAAACAATGCTTTATATGTCATTGATTATGGTAAGAATAGAAATAGCCCAGTACAGAAAAAAATTAATGATGATATCATAGGGCAAACTATAGTTATTCAGGGTAATGACTGTATATATGATGAGCTAGGATTTAGATATAAAGAAGGTTCGGTCTGTAATACCTTTCAATATGATAGTAATGCAACAGATAAATATGATAAATTTAATTTTGATTATAAAGAGGAATCTTGGATAAATCATGCTACTTCAGTACGAGCACTAGTTAAGCAAAAAATGCTTAATGATAGATTTTCATCATATGTTTTAGAAAACATAGATGATATAAGTAATGTATGTGGTCTTCATGATATAGGAAAGCTAGACGAACAATGGCAAGGACCAAAGTGGGCAGGAGCTAAGTCTATATTATTGGCACATTTTCCATTTAAAAAGGCTAATACTTTAATATTTAAAAATAGAAATCATAGAGCTATAGGATATATTGTTCTTAAAAATAATTTAGAAGATAGAATCTTACTTAATGTAGTATTGCAGCATCATGGAAGAATAATATCAAACAATCATGATATTATTATAGATAAATTTGGATTACATAAAAATTCTATGCTTTGCTTGTATGAGTATGGTTTTTATGGAGGAGTAGTTAAAGAAGGAAATGATAACATAAGTTATGAAGAGATATTGACGCCAAAAGATACAGAATGGAATAATTTTTTATACATTGTAGGTACATTGATGGAATCTGATATCGAATCTATTAATTTATTTCATAATACTAAATTTTTAGGTTAGTTATTGCAGTAAACGTTAAGTAGTGTAAATTATAAATTACCTTTATGTGACTTGAAGTCGCATAAGTAAATGAATCAGCTGATTATTTGGTGGAAATAGGTTCACTGCAATTATCATATAAAGCATAGTGTCATAGAAGTGTCAAGTGATAGAATTCAAGAGCAATGAGGTGATTTTTGAAGAGCTTTAGGGTTAATATTGAATACTGTATTATTTAAAGAAAGAACATATTGTTGCATTAGGTGTAAAAACACCATGTTAATATTGAATACTGTATTATTTAAAGTTAATTGGACTAGGGACTGCAGCAGTTATTACTGGGTTAATATTGAATACTGTATTATTTAAAGAATAGAGATAAAGCAAAAGAGCTATACATAAGTTCAGGTTAATATTGAATACTGTATTATTTAAAGGAAGCAATTCCTCCTGGCATCGTCCCACTGGTAGTGTTAATATTGAATACTGTATTATTTAAAGATACTAAACAATGGTTCAGTTGTTAAAGCTTTTAATCGTTAATATTGAATACTGTATTATTTAAAGAACGTTTTACGCAACGTGTGAGTACCAAGGTTATCTGTTAATATTGAATACTGTATTATTTAAAGAAAATTGCTACAGCTTTCTTATTAGCCAAATCTCTTGTTAATATTGAATACTGTATTATTTAAAGAATAACGCTATGGCGGACGGTCTTTCACTTATGATCTGTTAATATTGAATACTGTATTATTTAAAGATGAAATAATAATATTATTAGAACTAATAAAAGGTCTGTTAATATTGAATACTGTATTATTTAAAGAAGATAGTTGTATGCCCACGGTTTTCATTTGGTATATGTTAATATTGAATACTGTATTATTTAAAGCTACAAGTTAAGGATATACCTTTAGATGAGTTAGATGGTTAATATTGAATACTGTATTATTTAAAGTTTGATTATCAGATCGAAGTAGCGGACGCGATACTATGTTAATATTGAATACTGTATTATTTAAAGACCTTATAGTCTTAGATGATTATCAAGACGATTCTGAGTTAATATTGAATACTGTATTATTTAAAGCAACTAGCGAATAACTGTTTATTGTATCTACGGAAAACGTTAATATTGAATACTGTATTATTTAAAGGTAACAGCCAAAGTACGAAAATCAACTTTTCTATCAAGTTAATATTGAATACTGTATTATTTAAAGAAAACTGAAAAAGGCAGAAGAGTTGTTAAAATTGGCGTTAATATTGAATACTGTATTATTTAAAGAGTGATAAAGATAGGAACATGTGGCTGCTTTATCACGTTAATATTGAATACTGTATTATTTAAAGAAAGCAAAATCTTTCATTCCCTACTCCTTCTTTTTAGTTAATATTGAATACTGTATTATTTAAAGGTGATTTAGTTAGAAGGATAAATTCTGAAGTATGTAAGTTAATATTGAATGCTGTATTATTTAAAGATTAAAAATAAAATTATATTTTTTACCTTTGTCACTGTTAATATTGAATACTGTATTATTTAAAGTCTAAGAAAACAATATTGTCTTTATGCTCTTTGATTTGTTAATATTGAATACTGTATTATTTAAAGGTAGTAGCTGTTATATCACTTGTACCATCCCATGCAGGTTAATATTGAATACTGTATTATTTAAAGAATATAGAATTTGAAGTAGATTTAATTAGCTTTGTTGGTTAATATTGAATACTGTATTATTTAAAGTTTATAATGTCATCTATAGTTACGCCTAGTGAATCGGGTTAATATTGAATACTATATTATTTAAAGTAAGGAGCATCACCACAACAATCATCGTATTGGCTTAGTTAATATTGAATACTGCATTATTTAAAGTAGACATTCATTGTCATTTCTACGCTGTGTCCTAATGCGTTAATATTAAATACTGTATTATTTAAAGTCATGACGATGTTGACGAAGTTGACGTATAAATTCAGTTAATATTCAATACTGTATTATTTAAAGAATGACAATCCATTTATCGATTGATCGTATAACTCGTTAATATTCAATACTGTATTATTTAAAGATGACAATATCCTCGGTTTCATTAATTGCATGAATGTTAGTATTGAATACTGTATTATTTAAAGTGATCATCATTTCTCCATCCCAATGTAAACATTATACGATAATATTGAATAATATATTATTTAAAGCACAGTGTTTTTCTGTGATTAACCTTATTTTGAAACTGTTAATATTTAATACTATATTATTTAAAGGTAGTTGTAAGTATGTCAGTAGTACATTTTACTACAGGCTAACATTGGATACTGTATTATTTAAATGTGACTGCCCCAAGAACAAAGCCAAATGCAAATATGGTTAATATTGAATACTGTATTATTTAAAGAATTTTAGTGTGTATGAAGATGCGCCAAGATTGGAAGTTAATATTGAATACCATATTATTTAAAACAGCTACTACTAGAGAGTATGGAGCAGATCATATATGTTAATATTGAATACTGTATTATTTAAAGATGAATATGATGTATATACTTATACAGAGGTTATAATTAATATTAAATATTATATTATTTTAAGATTGGATTTTTAACAGTAGTCAAGTTATATCGATATGTTAATATTGAATACTGTATTATCTAAAGGCAGTTCATTCGCAGGCAGAAGATAGAGCACAAAAAGTTAATATTGAATACTGTATTATTTAAAGAGTGAAGAAAAGAGGACTGAAAACTTTACCATGCTAGTTAATATAGAATACTGTATTATTTAAAGTACGCATTAAGTTTAGTTACTATCACAGAAAATAGCGTTAATATTAAATACTGTATTATTTAAAGATTGGATTCTTAACATTAGTCAAGTTATATCGATATGTTAATATTTCTTAATATACATATATAAGAAGTGTATTCATTTGGTATTTATTAAGAGTTGTATTAAAAATATTTAGCACAACCGTACTAAAATCGTACTAATATTTTTTCGAAAACCTAAAAAATATTATAAAATAGATATAATACATACAATAAATACACCAAGAAACACCATCTAACACATGGTGATAACATACAATCATAGAGTGGGATTAGTATCTATTATATGCTATTAATCGAAAAATGTATTGGAAGCAATTTTATACTGACTTAAACTTTTAAATAAGAAGTTAACAATGATTTGGAGAGTGACAAATTCTAATGATAATCGCAAGAAATATCACTAACAGTGTTCCGACAGCAGTTTGGATAGCAACATTAATAAAAACATATCAAAATTTTATTTTAGATAAAAATGATAACTATTGGATAAATCAAAAGGATATACAAGAAATTGCTAAGTTATTATGTCCTAAGAATATAGATAATGCAAGAATTAGTCAATGGTGTAATGGAGATCATCCTAATAATACATATAATTATTTGAGATCAAAAGGCTCACTTAGAAGACTTACAAAGATTGGTGAGTTTTCAAATCAGAAGGAACAACCTAGGGAGCTTCCCATTAATGAATTAATTTTTGATAATAATGTTGAATTATTAAATATTATTGAATGGTATAAAAATGTTTACTGCAAAATTGAGTTCGAAGATCCTAAAGAGATAGTGCACAATAATCAAAATAGAAACTCAGACGTTAATAACAAAGTTCCAAATAAATATGAACAGGATTCTTACAGAACCAGTGAAATGCAATCATATAAAAACTCTTTTTATGAGGAATTATATGAAAATCAGAATATAAACATCAGAACCATCTCTCTAATAAAAGTTGCTTGGGAGATATTTTCTAAAAAAGTTGGTAATGGATTAATTTTAATTAATAAAGAAGCTTCTATGCAACTCCAGTATGCGTATATTCTTAAAAGTATGCTTCCACTAATTATATTTAGAGATGATGAATTTATTGAGATTGAACTTGAAACTACAATAAGTGACGGTAAAAGTACTAGAGAAGTCGATATTATGGTTATTGTTAGTAAGGGCGTTAGTGTATATAAAATAGCTTTAGAATTGAAATGTTATAAGACAAAAGCATCATCTGGAGGAAATCGAGGAGCTACAGATATTTTTATGAAGGATGTTTATCAAGACGTTCATTTATTAGAGCGCTATTGCGAGAATAATGAAGCAGATATTGGAATAGCTTTAGTTATGAACGACTATAAGAATTTTGTTTTTCCCAAAAAAAAGAGTTACAAATGTTGGGATTATGATATATCCCAAGGAGCTAAAATAGGCAGAATCCATTTGAATACTCCAATTGGAGGAAAACAAGTAGATATATTATTAAATAATGAATATGATATTAAGTGGAATAATGTAGGAGAGTTCTGGTTTTTATTATTAATGACTAAATAAAAAATAAATGTAACAGAAAGAGTAAACTTTCTGTTAATCAAAATAGTTTATATCTAAATTTAAAGCATCTATTATCTTTTCTAGATTATATGAGCTTGGAGTATATCCAAGCTCATACTTACAAACACTTGAATATCCAATCCCACACCTAGCAGCAAACTGACGCTGAGTTAGCCCATGAAGCATCCTAAGCTTAAATATTTTCTCCGCAAAAGTATTTTCAGGCAAATCCTCATATACTGCAGACGAGCCTGTTTCAATGGTTTCGAACACTTCTATAAAAGTTGCAGTTTTGTTCACCTTGCTAACGCCAAGCTGATGTCCACGTATTATCCACTAGAAAAACTAAGAAAAATTCCAGGACTTGAATTTGCTAAATATGCAGATCCATATGCAGGCGGAATAGGAAATTCTATAAGATACTTAGCGGTATCGCCTAGAACAAATGATATGAGAGTAAGAGGACTTGATAATTTATTTGTTGCTGGAGAAAAGAGTGGACTATTTGTGGGGCACATTGAAGCTATGGCAACAGGATCTTTAGCAGGTTACAATGCTGTTAGATATGGCATTGGTATGCCACTGTTAACTCTTCCTATTAGTACAGCCATTGGAGATATTATTTCTTATGAAAACTATAGGGAGTCTACTATTGATGGAAGAAAAAATAGATATACTTTCTCAGGTGCTGAGTATTTCAATAGGATGAAGTCTTTAGGATTATATTCCCTTGATAATGAAGAGATTAAGAGAAGAATTGAAAAGAATAATTTGACCGATATATTTAAGATTAAGTTGATTTAAAAGTCCAGGATTCTGGGCTTTTATTTTGGTAATCTATATTTACAATATGTTTCAAATTGTAGTTATTTATATAAAGATATCTTATACAGGTAAGCAATTACTGGTATAAGGTGTCTTTCTTGTATATAAAAATATAGTAATTTTTTTGAAGATGAGGTTACTATAATTATTTACATATAATTACTATTTCTGTATTGAGAAACATCATTTTTATAGAAATAAGAAAATAAATTACCTTATATTAAAACATATTGTTTATGATAAATAATATTGAAGTGATGATTATCTAGTTTATGGTTATGATAATGCTGCAAATAATCCATTAGCAAATTGTACTACACAAATTAATTACTCAGGATCAGCATATGGCCTGGCTACAGGACAAGACAACGGCAAAATGTATTTCAAGGCTGAAAACAATGTAAGAACAATATACTCATAATCAGTTTAAAAGTGAAATAGATAACTTTTTTGGATATAACGTTATGGATTATATGAAAAGTGGTAAAGGTCCATTAAAAAATCCGTCAAAGGATTGGGCATGGCATCATCCAGCTGATGCTTCGGGGAAAATTAGGTTAGTCCCAAAAAATCAACATCAAAGTCCGACATTGCAAGAAATACTTTATCCAGGACCTAATGGTCAGGGGGGATTCGGATTATTTAAATAAGCATAAGGGAAAAAGATAATAGTGAAGAAGGCTAAAGAAATTATAGCAAGGTCAGTAATACTTTTATGCGTATCAGATAGATGTGCTTTAGAGAAGTCGACGATTGGTGGAAGAGCATATTCAAAGAAACAAAGAGAGGAACAAAGAATAGCTATATACAAATGGCAACAAAACAACAGGTATACTGATTTTATGACAAAAAATGAAAAATTGTTGTTTGAACAAGAGGTAGGTAGCGGAAATAAAAATGAAATATTATCTATCCAAGTTCAATACGAAACAATAGAACCATGTTTGTGGACGATTGGATTGGTAAAGAAGTTATCAAGTTATAATCAATTTGTTTTAGATGACTTTCATCCAGTGTTGCAAATAGGCATGAATCATACATTGGAGAGATTACTCGATACTCGTAGTTTACAAGCCAATGAAGACATACAACTACAGAATGAAATTTCGATGTTATGGCATTGGAGAGCAGTAGAGTGTAATAATTCAATATTTAAACTAAGTCTGTTAAAGACGTTATTAAATCAGTGTTTGGGCATCAATATGAAAAAGTTTTAGAAGATATACAGCAGTTTGATATAGAACAAAATGACTTTATGGTAAATAATAAATCTGTTAGCAATTTAAATATTGAAGAGAAGAAACGTATTAATTGCATTGCTAAGTGGAGACATCACGCATTTGAGTGGATAGTTGGAGATGAAGCATGGGATGAAATAGAGATAAATACTTAAATGTAATATAATCATATTATTATAACCTAGTAAACCACTAACAATGGTCACTGCTAGGTTCATTTTTATGTTCACATGATTCCTAGTATGATAGCATATTTTTATTTTCAAATGATAAGTTAAATGAAAGTGAACTAGTAAAAAGTTTAAGACAATTAGATTTTTTATACAACCAGAAGAACTGGGAAACTTTTATCCAACTTATAATTTTGCCCAATACATAGTTTTACAAGATGTTGGAATAATGTATCTTTTAAAACATTACTATTATTGGAACAGGGAACATGAAAGGAATGTATTTATGAGTTACTCTGCTCAGAAAATATAATAGAAACTTCAAGATTTCGTGTTTCAGAAGTATTATGAGAAAAACAAAAAATCCAAATACAAGTACTCCACTAAATGTATATTTTAGTGGAGTTTTTGTTTAACGAATACCACAGGTTTTACCCAACATCATAAACTTAAGGCAACCTGATAAGCATTTACTGCTTATCAGATTTTTACGTTATATATTGGGTTAATATAAATGAAGAGGCGTTTTTATGAATGATCTTTATAGAGAGAGATTTAAAAAGATAGTTAATATTATAAATTCTAATACAGTAAGAGAATATGCTCACTTAAATGATGAAAAATCCTTCACAAGGAAAAGAAAGATGCCGCTAGAAGAGATTATTTTATGTACTCTTTCTAAAAAAGGATTAACTACGGAAATGGAACTTCATAAATATTTTATAGAAAAAGGAGCCACTTCTATGAATATATCAAAACAAGGGTTTTTACAACAAAGAAAAAAATTAAACTAAGAAGTCTTTTCATTTCTAAATAAAGAATATCTTCAATCCTTTTATTTTTCTGAAGAACCAATACTGTGGAACGATTATATGGTGTTTGCTATAGATGGAAGTAGAGCAGAAGTTCCAAACTCAGATGAAAACAAAGCTAACTTTGGTGAATGTGGCAATAAAAATAACAAAGGTGAGATTAGGGCTTTGGTAAGTACTATGTTTGATGTATTCAATCATTTCTTTTTAGATTTGCAAATTGGTTCTGTAAAAACTAGTGAAAGCGAATTGGCAAAGCAAAATATCATGGCTGTAAAAGCATTACTTAAAGATAAGCCCTTTATTATAGCTATAGGTGAGAAAACTAATCCACAGCGTCTTATGTTATTATAGTAAATTATATTTAGGAAAGGAAAAGTATAATGAACTCATAGTAAGTTCATTATACAAGGTGCGTTAATGGATATTATAGGGACAATGATAATTATAGCTGGAGGATTCTTTTTAATAGTTTTTAGTTTTTGGTTAATATTTTCTATTATTATTGAGCATCAAATGAGAAGGAGGGAACGAATAAAAAGGAAAAAAGGACAGTCATTTAAGGAACATTTATTATATACTCGTTTTAAAATGCAAATTCCTAAAGTTCTATTATATTTTTATTATAGTTTGATTTTTTTACACTTAATGTTAGGTTTATTTGCAGTGTTGATATATATATTAGGTATAAATGGTTCAATTATTCATAAAATTGATGTAATTACTATCTTTTTTGGTATTGCTGATATGGTAATAATCGCCGCTTTTGCGTTCATTTTTTCAAGTCCTAAGAGAAGTCAATTCATTATTGGGAGATGGGTAAAGAAAAACAAAATATAAATACAAAAAATGTTATTTATATACGAAGCAATTGTTTATTCAACTGTGATTTTGGTAACTAACCGACATTAGAAAGGCGCTGATTTCCACTAAAGACATTTAGAACTTCTATTCATGGAGGTTCGGAAGGTCTTTTGGTATTTTATTAGTGGGATTGTTAATCTGGCATAAATATTTAAAAGTTGTGCTTGTGTTAATTTACAATGCAGAGGGGAATTGGTCTGAACTTTTTTGAGGATTAGTCATATCCGTGATAAAAACTGTCAGCTATACCTATGTTAAAATCATGGTGGTGAGGTAAGTGACAATTGTAAAAAAGATTATACAGTATTTTTTGTGTAGTCATAACTGCTATAGTTTTTATTATTTGGATTATGTTTGGAAATTTTGTTAACAAGGAGCCAATTCAAATTGATTTTCAGTTTATATTGAGTATATCTTTTGGCTTAGTGTGGGTAATTTACCAAATGTTATTTGTAAAATGGAATAAAATTAAGGCACAAGGTGGGAGCGGTTTGGTAGATACAATAAAGATTAGCATACAAACAATAATTGTAACCCTAATAAATTTATTTTTAGTTCTATATCTAGTGAAAAAATAGCAACTTCAACACTACAGGTTTCATAAGTGCCTTCGCAGAAAACAAAAATTTTCGAGTATAATTATTTTATTAAATGTAAATATACATCTATTAAATAGAATTATAGGCCTCAGAAGGAGCATTAGTTTCATCTGGGGTCTATAATTCGTTATTTAGAGTTGTTAATCTTTGAGGATAAAAATTTATTATACTTATAGAAGTAGAGGAACTATTGTATCAATAAAACTTAATGGTATAGAATACAATTATATAAAAAATACTTTCGATAATTAAAGTTTAGAAATATAGATATGAGGAAGTTAAGAGATTTATTATATGTAAATTCGGACAGTGATTTAAATAGAATCACCTGTTATAGTAGGAATAGGTTTGCATTTAGATCTTCTAGGAATAGGTATTTTATTTGTTTTTATAATATACCCTATTGAGATAAAAGTGATGTCAAAGCATAAACAAGACAAATAACTGAAAAAATGATACTTTCGTTAGACGAAAAAAGGCGTAAGTGAGGATAAATAATGATAGACAAAATAAAGAAAAAAGTGTTAGCAATGTTAGATTTAGAACATGATAAAGTAGATAAAGGACTTTATATAGTACTGCCTATAATAGGGATGCTAATTGCTAGGTGTATGGGACAGAAAGGTGCTATTGCGTTTATGATAGGAATTGTTGTCTTGCTAGCTGTGGCTACAATCATACAACTTGTAAGAAAAAATAGAAACATAAAAAATTTTCTTACGTACTTAGGAGCGACGATTTTCGGCATATTCATGATAGCTGTCATATGGTTAATTCGCTATTATGGTGACATGGGAGATGGACGTATGGCTTTTAATATAGTGAAAGTATTTTTAATAGTATTTTCTATGCTAATGGATGTACTGTTAATTCCAATTTTAAAAAACAAAAGAACTCCAAAGTCTAAAAAAATTATATCTACTATTAGTGCCATTGTCATCACGATAATTGCTTTACTTGGTATAGTATTTTTACCACCCAAAGATTTGCCACTTAAATAAACGTAGAAATTTATTTATCATGTAGAATTTTTGCTTAAATATAGTGCGGTTAGATGTTATTAAAATATCTAACTGCTTTTTCTAGGATAAAGGTGAATGAAATCACAGGAACTATTTAGATTATGGATAATTACTTTAGAATAGGATATTGTTAAAGGATACTTACCTATATTAAAATATGGATAGAAAGAAACGTAAGAAGATTTGCAGGAAAGACTCAAAAAATTCCGATTGGAGTAAGTGATGATATGAGATTTAAAAATAAAGGGTATCTCTTAATATTGTTGTTCTTTGCTATTATTGGAATGTATAGTATTGCATATTTTGATAATAAAATTGAACGTAAGATTTTTATGTGGTCTGGTGCAATTTTCGCAACAATTATGTATATACCAGCAGCTTTCGAATATTATGAAGTAACTGAAGAAGGGCTTACCTATAGAAATGTATTTGGTTATAGAAACAACACTCTTTTGTGGAAAGATATTAGAAAAATAGAAATCTCGACATACCAAGTCGCAAAAATCATGAACTTTAAATGGGTAGAAATCAAAGGTGGAATAAATCATGGAACCATCAACATAAATAGAGGAGTTAAGGATTATAAAAAATTAATAAAAATAATCTTAGAGAAAACAAAAGACAACCCACGAGTTATTGTAGATTCTACAATTTATGATTTCATAAAATAAAATTACATAGGGAGATTAACAAATGGAATTAAAGATTGAACAAGCAAAACTAAAGTATAATTACCAATACAAAATAATTGAGGATGGTAATGTTATTAATACAGCAGAAATTAACTTAAATCCGTCACACCACAGGTTAAATATACAGTAGTTACTTTATCAATATTTAGCATAACTCTGTAAGCACTGCTAGAATTAAGACATACTTTCGAATTATTCTCTGATGTCTTTTGGTTAGTAGTTAGCTCATCAGCTAGGAATATAGCATGAAATACTAATTTATTTGATTGCTCAGATTTTTTCCTATATATAGTAAGGTTGACTCTTAGTAACGTTATTTTCCTTGCAGAAGCCACTTATAGTTCATTCATAAGAATGAAACTTATCTAAAAGTTCTTTCCAGGTTGAGTTGACTAATTCCTTTGATATTACAGCCCCCCATTTATCTTACTATCTGTAATTTTAGCAAAAGAAATTTTCACTATCTATTCGGTAATTCTTTGACGCTTACAAAAATGTAGCACTAGAGTTCTAAATGTACATTAGTGTTATTGCTATAAATTTGCATATCTTGTAGTCTAATTATAGAATAGAAAAATTATTTCTGATAAAATAATAATAAAGAATATATATAATAGTAATTCAAAGGGCGGTGTTTAAATGACTAAGAAAAAAATTGATGATAATTTTATAATGTCACCTAAAATAGATTTTGTTTTTAAACTTTTGTTTGGAGATGAGAAAAATAAAGACTTGTTAATAGCATTCTTAAGTGCAGTATTGAATTTGCCGGAAAGAGAGTTTGTAGGTATTGAAATATTAAATACAGAGTTGTTTCGAGAATTTAAAGAAGACAAGAAAGGAATTCTTGATGTTAGAGTTAAAACTGTAAATGGAAAGCAGATAGACATTGAAATTCAAGTGCTGCCAACAGAGTTTATGCCAGAGAGAACCTTATTTTATTGGAGTAAGATGTATACAACTCAAGTAAAACCAGGAGATACTTATGATAAGCTTAAGAAATGTATAACAATAAATATAGTAGATTTTAAATGCATACCTTTAAATAAACTTCATACCAGTTATCACTTAATAGAAGATGAAACAGGACATAAACTGACAGATATACTTGAGGTGCATTTTCTTGAGATACCGAAACTATTTGATAAGCAGATAGAAATAAACGAAGATGATCCAATCATACAATGGATGGAATTTTTAGATGGAAAATCGAAAGGGGTGATGGAGATGCTTGCTGAAAAGAATGAAAGCATTAAGAAGGCATACAATTTATTGAAGATAATAAGCAAAGATGAAAAGGCAAGAATGATATATGAAGCAAGAGAAGCAGAACTTCGTGACCAGTTAACAAGGATTAGGTCGGCAGAAGAAAAAGGAGCAAATGAAAAAGCTTTAAGGGTAGCAGAAAAAATGATTAAAAGAGGCGATTCTATAAACGATATAATTGAACTGACAGAGCTTTCAAAGGAGAAGATATTGGAGCTTAAAAATAAGTTAGTAAACTAAGAAATTTGAATTATAGATTGAAATAGATAATGAATATGCTGAATTTAATTAAATTTCAAATAACTTCAATCAATATAAATAATATTGAGGACGGGGGTGCGGACATTTTCTTGGACCAGCTAAGCTGGAAATCGAGCCTGTAAATTATTTCGTGTATTCTTATCTTCTTCTTGGAAATAACCATTAATTTATAGTCTTAGACAGGCTTGGATTTTTGTCTAAGTATGTATATTAGTGAAGAACAATTTATTTCCTTCATAGGTATATTATTAACATTTATTGCACATAATATACCTAAGGAAATTTACTAAAGGGACTTTAATCTTAGATTTAATTCTAGATTAAGGTTCTTTTTATGCCATTTTTTCAAACACTTCGCTAAATACTATTTTTAATTGATTGATTACTAAATCCCATTCACGATAATTTCTATTCCATTTTGTTGATATTTTTTGAACTGCTAAATATAGCATCTTTAATAAACTTTCATCATTAGGAAATATTAGCTTAGTCTTTGTTACTTTTCTAAATTGACTATTTAAGCTCTCTATTACATTTGTAGTATATATTATTTTTCTTATATTTTGAGGAAAGGCAAAGAATGTACTTAAATTATC
This sequence comes from Clostridium cellulovorans 743B, assembly GCF_000145275.1. Classification (NCBI taxonomy): domain Bacteria; kingdom Bacillati; phylum Bacillota; class Clostridia; order Eubacteriales; family Clostridiaceae; genus Clostridium; species Clostridium cellulovorans. Next base: position 2,738,238 of record NC_014393.1, on the reverse strand, counting down.
CCAATTATCTTCCCAACTTTTTACTGCGTTTGGATACTTCTGAGACCATTTATCCTTTAAAGCTATCAAATATTCCATAGCTACTTCCTCATTAACGGCACCATATATATACTTCAGATCTGCAACAAAAGCCTTTTTATCCTTATATGGTATATACTTCATACTAGAACGTATTTGGTGTATTATGCATCGTTGAATTCTAGCGAATGGAAATGTTGCGCCAATCGCATCCTTAAGCCGTTTAGGCCGTCAACACAGAAGATTAGTACATCTTGTACGCCTCGATTCCTAAGGTCATTTAGAACAGAAAGCCAAAACTTACTACTCTCATTTGCACCAATCCATATTCCTAACACTTCTTTTTCGCCGTCCAGGCTTACGCCTATTACTACGTAAGCTGCTTTAAGTACAATCTGTTTCTCTTCTCTTACTTTATAGTGGATTGCATCCATAAAGACAAATGCATATGTGTTTTCTAAAGGTCTATTCTGCCATTCTGATACCATTGGCAATATCCTATTAGTTATATTTGACACTGTTTCTGCACTTATATCTACATCATATAAATTTTAACCTGTTCAGATATATCTCTTGTTGTCATTCCCGAAGCATAAAGCGATAATACTTTATCTTCAATTCCATTTATGGTTCTTTGATGTTTTGGTACTATTTTAGGTTCAAAATCTCCATTTCTATCCCTTGGAATATTCAGTTCTATTGCACCTAATTCTGTTTTAACTTTCTTTTTTGAATAGCCATTTCTACTATTATCGCTTGCTTTTTCTGTTACATCATACTTACCATAACCTAATTCTTCATCCATTTCTGCTTCCAAAGCCTCTTGTAAAACATCTCTAAACATTCCTTTTATGGCATCTAATACTTCATTAGCATTAGTAAAGTTCTGCTCCTTTATAAATTCTCTCAATAATTCTTTCGACACATTTGACATAAAAAACAACTCCTTCTTGTAATATATTGTTATTTCAATTATTACCAAGAAGAAGTTGTTTTTATTCAGTTTACACAAAATTTTTTATACGGCCTGGAAATCTAAGGCTCTGTCTGTACTCCTTAGGGCTCATATTTCCCAATAATATTTTTATCCGTCTTTCATTATACCCTACAAGATAAACATTAAGTGTATCTATGAATTCCTCAATGCTTACACCTGACCAATCTTGATTATAGAACATTTCGTTTTTCAATCGTCCAAATAAACCTTCGCAAGCAGAATTATCCGGAGAACATCCTTTCTTTGACATTGATCTCGTAAATCTTGCTTTATCCATTCTTTTAATCCAACCAGGCCATCTGTAATGGCAGCCCCTATGAGAATGAACTATTGGATACTCATTATCGTTTAATAGAGCAATGGCTCTATCGAGCATAGAGTTTACCAAGGTTGAATCTGGACAAGTGCTGATTGTCCAACATGGCAATAGACCATCAAAGCAATCCATGATCGGAGATAGATATACTTTTCCGGCAGGAATAGCAAACTCTGTTATGTCAGTAAGCCATTTTTGATTGGGTTTATGTGCACGAAAATTTCTTTCTATAATATTTGAAACAGCTTGTGATATCTCTCCTTTATAAGAGTTGTATTTTCGGTTCTTTCGAATTTTTACTACCAGATTTTCTTGTTTCATTATTCGTCTGACAACTTTCCCCAAAACTGTATAACCGTCTTTGGCTAACAGCCTATAAATACGACGGTAACAATAGCGCCCTTTGGTTTCTTTGAACATTTCCTTTATGTGTTTACGTAACTGAGCATATTTATCTGGCTTGGATAAAACCTTCTCTTGATAATAATAACAACTCTTTGTAAGATCTAATTTTTCCAACAATAGTGGCAGTGAGTATTTATTTTTCAGGGCATCGACTATCACTGCCTTCTCCCGATTTTTGAGAGCTGTCTGGTCGACGCCTGGGTCTTTTTTTAATACATTTATTGTCTCTTTTAAAATATCTATTTCAAGCTGCATTTTAAGCATTTGATCCTTTAATACTTCAACCTCAACATTGGATGCAATTGAACCTTCTTCTAAAGTATCTGGTTAGATATTTTTATCATTCATTAATGCAATCGCACCTTTCTGGAGATACTTTTTTCGCCAAGCATAAATGCTAGTCCTTGTATAACCAATATCCTCTGATACTGATTTTATACTTTCTCCCAATTCAAAGCAACGATGTAATGCATTCATTTTCACTTCAACAGGTGGATTGCGTGGATGCATTTTAGTATTAATGATCTCAAGTATCTTTCTTTGTTTTTGAGGCTTACACTCATCATAAATCCAGTTGTATAAGGCTTTTCTAGTAGATACCCTAATGTTTGAATTGTTTTCGTTACAGAGCCGCATTGATGATATAGTTTCAATGCGATATTAACTTTTTCTTTAGAATACATCTTTTAGAAGCTCCTTTCAGAGATCTAAGTCTTAGGAGCGGATATAGTTGGACTAAACTCTCTAACAGGGTATATGTAGCAATTCAACTTCAGGAACTAACTTCTCAACAAAATATACCTACGAAAATGGTAAAGAGGATAAGACCACAACAACAAGAGTTAGTTCGATGAAGAATAATGATAAAGAAATAAAATATACTTTTGAGGATAATGGTACTGATAAGATTTATTATACTTATGACAGTGTAGGAGACCTTGTCAGCTTTAATCTTAATAGTGTAGAATACTACTATATAAGAAATGTTCAAGGTGATATTATTGGATTATTCGATAATACTGGAATTCAAATAGTTTCATATACTTATGATTCCTGGGGTAAGCTTACAAATATAAAAGATCAGAATGGGACTGATGTAACTAATAGTAAGGAGCATGTAGGATATAAAAATCCTTATAGATATCGTGGTTGCAGGTATGATAGTGAAACTGGTATATATTATCTGCAAAGTCGTTATTATAACCCAGAATGGGGAAGATTTATTAATGCAGACGCACTTGGAGGAGAAGTAGGTGAGATATTAACTCATAATATATTTGCTTATTGCGTTAATAGTCCTGTAAGTATGGAAGATTCAGATGGATTTAGACCAATGTTTGCTGCAAATCCTAGTGAAGAAACAGCTGAAATGAGGGCATATTCTTTTGCATGTATGTCCGAAGTTAATATGAAAAGGTATGAATAAGCACAAAAACCTGTTAAAGGTGCTGGATTTTATGCAGAAGGGGAATTATTGAAACTTACAATAGGTAATTATAGTATTGGTGTTAATGATGCTGAAAAAGAACCGGAAAATGACTTTAAAGTGAAAGCACAATTTCTTTCAGGAGAAGTTGGTATAGCTAAAGTAGAAGGCAAATATAGACATGGAGAATGGTCACTAAAAACTGTGTTTACGCAAACTGAGGCTTCTATTGAAGCTTCAAAGGAGAAAGCAGAAGCAGGTCTGTATGGTAAAATTGCATTGGCAGAAGGCGGTGGTAAGATTTATGTTCCAATAATTTTTACTTCACACAAGCTTGATATTGGTCTTGAAGTTGGTTTGGGAAGTTTTGGTGGAGGATATTCTATAGATACAAAGGAAAAAAAAATTAAATTTGGAAGACATATAGGTTTGGGTTTTGACTTTTCTATTGATTTTGATTAAGGAGGAGTAAGGAAGTGAAAAAACATATAAAAACTAAGTATATATATTTTTTATTACCATTGACATTTGTGTATGTTACTGTTTTAATAGCGCTGAATTATGCATTGTTTAGAGATATGAAAAAGGTTACTAGAACATTAATTGAAGCTTCTGTATTTTCATTTTTTATTGTTTTTTTACCAGAGATAGTGTCTTTCTATGGAATCCACAATATTACAGGATCAAATTTATTTTTGATTTACTTTTACCTTTTTAGTACGATTTTTGGTATATTTATTATAAAAAAGCAAGAACGATATATTAATGAAATATTAGAGAAGAAATAGGTAGTTATTCCAGGTAGGTGAACAAATGGAATTAAAGATTGAACAAGCAAAACTAAAATATAATTACCAATACAAAATAATTGAGGATGGTAATATTGTTAATACAGCAGAAATTAATAGAATTGTATTTTGGGGTTTTAGAAAAATATCGTTGTTTGATGCTAATGGTAATCAAGTTATTAGTTTAAGACAAGAAGATAAGAAAAAACTAATTCTTGAGAATATACCAATTATAGCTTTTTTTAAATTTAGTAGATGCCCATATATATATTATAAAGATGGAGAAAAACAAGGGTATTTACGTGATAATAATGAGTCGATAATTGGAGAAATATTAGGTAAAAATTTGAGATATGGAGTCACTCGGCAAAGGATATTTCTATATATTGCGATGATGTACAGGTTGCAGCAATAAAAAGAAACGCATTTAAAGAATTTGATGGAGATAAATATAGAGTAATCTATGATAAAGATTTTGATAAACAATTAGCGATAATGATTTGTTTATTTGTAGATGCGATATGGCATACAGCGGATACTGAAGTTTATGGTATAAGCTATACGTGGGAGAAACAGTTATTTGGAAGAAAAATAAATCCTAATTGGAAACCAAAAGAATAGACCTTAATTTAGCAAGTGGGTATAGGTAATAGAAAATCCACTTGCTATTTTTATAGTTAGCTTTAATTTTAATAGTGTGGAATATTACTATATAAGAAATGTTCAAGGAGATGTTATTGGATTATTTGATAATGCTCGGGTACAAATAGCTTCGTATAGTTATTATGATTGAGGGAAGCTTATCAATACAAAAAACTATTACTGTAGACTTACTTGCATGAGAAGAGAGAAGAGGTTAAGATATGGATAAATTAGAAGTTGCTAAAATCTTAAAATCGATGACATTTTTGTTAGCTAAGATGAGATTTCAATCAAGTAGCGCTAGCACAATAGAAACATTAAATTCACTAAAATGTTCCTTAAATGAAGATATTAATTTATGGAGTTACCAAAACTTTTTAATATTATTTCAAGATAATAATCCATACGGCGGGTATAACCAACTTGTTGAAAGTCTCAATATTATAAACAGTAATATTTTTGAAACCGACAATGTAGATGAGATTACTAGAATGACTCAATTAATGTCAATCGTTTGTGAAGATGCTATTAAGTTATACAAAGAAGAAAAATTTAAACAACTATCAGATTTACTTGATGTTCTACATGGTTTGCCAGAAGCTCTTATATCCAAGGATCGTTGGGATCCAAAAATATTTTGGAATGTTTATTTTAATCCATACAAAAAAAGGTGGAACACAGATTATTTTAAAATATATAAGAATAAATATTTTTATAATAAAGGAGCAGAGTATAATGTATAAATATTTTAATGATCCACTGAAATATGCAGACTTTATAGATAAACCCTGTGAAAAATGTGGAAGTGAAAAGAATTGTTTAGATACGATTTATTTTGACTATAGAAGTGATGAGATTGAATCTGTATGTATGGATTGCTTAGATAAAGGCAAAGCGTTGATGAAGATTCCGAATTATATTTATCAGAGAATCTGTGATGAAGTTAAACGATATTTTGAAAATGAATCAGAGGATGAAATAAAAAGAAAAATAGACATAATTATAGGTGATTTACAGAGAACACCTCCTATTCTATGGATTTAAAATAATGATTGGCAAGTATGTTGTGGGGATTTTATGAATTATTTAGGTGAATGGACACAAGAAGATCTTGATAATATGACGGAAGATAGTAATGGTCAAGAATACCTAACTAGTATTCTTTCAAAAGATGCTAAGGTAGAAGTTGCGGACATTTGGGATGATATTGGAGATAATGTAGCTGTTTTTGTTTTTCAATGTAATAATTGTAATCTATTGGTTGCAATGTGGCAATGTTTTTAAGTATATGAACAACAGTGTAATCATAGGAATATTTATACAAACTATATAAGTTTTAAGATAAACTTTATATATAATTATGCAAATATGAAAGAGCAAAGATATAAAGTTGAGTTTGCTCAATTATAGTTGGATTTGGGGAAGTGATTACTTATCTTTACTACTTATTTCTAATTTAGAAGGAGAACTTTACAACATTGAATTAATGAAAAAATACAAAGAAGTATTGTTAGGATGAGTCGATTCATACTTTTCAGAGGTTATAATAAAAACTTTTATTATGAGAATGTCCACGTAATTGGGGGTTGCTCTGCAACCCCTAATTAAGGAGCACAAAATATACGTTTATGAAATAATAAATAGTCGTTAAAGAATTATTGAATAGATAATGAAAATTTCTTACTGCTAAAATTGCAAGCAGTAAGATAACTGGGAGGTCTGAATGTCAAAGGAATTAGTCAAATGAACCTGGAAAGAACTTTATCACATTTTACAATGACAACATTGGATAAATTTAATAAATATGATAAAATATTGATTGATATTGTGATTACTTAAAAAATAATAAAATTGAATTTATATTGTTTTCACCTTATATTGATGTAGAAAATTTGTATTATTTTAGAATTGAGGATGTATACGCATGCTAAATATATTAATATGTGATGATCGCAAGGAACAAGCCACGTTAGTGCAGTATTTCATTAAAAAATATGAAGAAATAGAAGACGAAAGAATATTTAATACATACTGTACAGAATCATCAAAAGAAGTTATCAAGTATATAAAGAGACAACCAATAGATATTGCAATTTTAGATATAGAAATAGATGAGACAAATGGGATTGATTTGGCAGAACAGATAAAACAAATTGATAAAAATATACTTATTATATTTATAACTAGTTATACTTCATATGGATATGATGCCTATAAAGTTGAAGCATTTGACTATATATTAAAACCAATTAACAGCGAAACAATAAATAAGACTATAAAAAAAATTATAGATTCTAAAATGAAAAATGATTTTATAAAAAAATATATGCAACCTAGGCTAAAGATCAAATTTAGAGGAGAAATATCAAATATTTTGCAACAAGAAATTTTATATATTGAAAAAGTAGGTAAGAAAGTAGTTTTAGTTACTGAAAATACATCTTATGAGTATACAGTTAACTTAAAGGATCTCGAAGAAAATCTTGAAAAAGAAATGTTTATACGTTGTCACCATGGCTTTATTATCAATATAAATCATATTGTGGCATATAAAAAATTCAAAGTATATGTTGGCAGTAAAAATCTATGTATACCTGTTAGTAAATCAAATTCAGAGAACTTGAGAAATATACTCGAACAAAGATTATGGGAGAATATACCATGACACAATTTTTTTGGTCATTATTTGAATTATCAGCTAATATTTTTGAAATGTATTTATTTTACGTAGTTTTAAGACCTGTAAAGATGTGTAAAAAAATACAACTATGGGATGTGCTCAATATTATACTTTTTTCGTTATTTTTATTATATATAAATCATATTATTGCAATAGGTTCATTGGCTACATGTATAATTACATCTATACCTTGGTTTATATGGTCAATTTACTATGATAACAAAAAACAAATAAAAATGATACTTTTTAGAATTCTTTTAGTTTTTGTGATACTATTACTATCAGATAGTTTTTTTCTATTGTTACCTCAAATGATTCTTAACATTAATCCCAAAATTCTTATTGAACAAAATCTACATAGGATAATTTTTGTTATTATTACTAAATGTTTTTCATACTTTTGTGTTAAATACATACCATTGCCTAAAGAGGGGTTTATCTTGAGGAAACCAATGTATTTTTATAGCATAAGTATTTTATTCCTTATAGACTCTATAAGCTCTTTAATATTAATGCGTAGTATACTAAACTTAGAATCGCCAATACAGCAATTAAATTCAGAAAGTTTATTCTTTTCATTCATTATATTTGTTTTCAATGCATCAATATTAGTAGTTGGAGTTTTATTTATTGCTTTGGTCGACAAAGAAATATATTCGAAAATTGTTCAAGAAGGTTATGAACGGCAGAAAGATATTATAAGAGAACTTGAACTTAACATTAGCAGTATTAACAAAAATCAGCATGAGTATGGGAATAATCTTTCTACTGTAAATGCTCTATTGATTAATAATCAAGTTGATAAAGCAAGAGCCTTTCTACATGAAACTTTAAATATAAATAATGAAGTTACAAAACTTATTAGGAAAAGTACATCTTTTGCTGAGATTATTGTTAATTATAAGTTAGAGGAAGCTGTTAGTAAAGGTATTAAAGTTGATTCATCAATAGATATATCTAACGATGTGCCAATTAATCAATATGATATAGCAATCCTCCTAAACAACGCATTTAATAATGCTATAGAGGCATGTATGAAGGTTGCCCCTACAGCACGTTACATAAAATGCTCTATCTATTTAAAACTTGGTTACCTAAATTTTTACTTTGAAAACTCTTGTATAGGTGACTATAAAATTATCGATGGTAAATTAGAGACAAGCAAAATAGATTCAACAAATCACGGGATAGGCTTACAAAATATAGAATACATAGTAAATAAATACGATGGTTTTATGAAATACCAATTAGAGAATGATAAGTTTGTATTAAAGTGTAGCTTATTAATTGAAAGTTCATTTATGGATGAGTGTTTAGGTTAAGGGAAAGTGATAGATTATTTATTCCACTCAAATGTTATTTGTTTTATTTACAATGCTAATATAGTTATTTAGAGCGAAAGAAAGTTTAGAACTTTGATAACAATCGTACTAAGGTCGCACTGATATTTACCTAAAATCCCAAAAATATTGCAAAATAAATATAATGAATACAATAAATATATTAAGAAACACCGCATAACACATTATGGTAGCATACAATCATAGAAGAAATAAAAAAGCCTACAAATTTTATTAATTAGATTTGTAGGCTTTAATTATATGTTAAGTTTATGGTATTTTCTTAAAGAAGTTCTAAACAGCAAAAGTTGCTTTAAGATTAAGCTGATTAAAAAGACCTATGACACGGTCTTTTATTCTTGGTTTATAGGATAACTCAACTGTATTTGAAATGATTGGAGTGACTTCAGTAAATATCATTTCGTTATCTGATTTTTGGATTTTGCTTATTTTATGATTCCAATAAGGATACTTACTCTTGCTAATTTCATTTTTTTCATATCATTTCCTATTTTTGGTTGTGGAGTTCAAAATAAAATCTCCTCCTAATTACTTTATCAAATTTATATCAAATGGGAGGTTCGGCGTTTGTTCCATCACTTACTAGATTTCGTACAACCTTTACTACAAATCTACAATTGAAATTTCGTTTATTCATTAGAGTTTCTTAGTATAATTACCTTCCTTATTCTAATCATTCCCTCAAAGTATCCATATATTCCATATGGTAGAAAAATGTGTTGAGATATAGTATTGTTGTACTTGTAATTTAAAAAAGAAAGAAGGATTTAAAATGAAAAATGGACTAAAAAAATTAATTTGTTCAGCTCTTGTATGTGCTACAGTTTTCGTTTCTCAAGCAGCATCAGTATCAGCTATAGGATTACAGAATAACGTAACTAAATCTCCAATAGCTTCTGCTCAATACATCAGTAATTACTATACTTTAAAAGTTGGTCAAACACAATATCTTACTGGCTATAGCTATAGTGCATATTCTAGTTCTAATTGTGCTACTATTGAAACATTTGGAAGCATGGTACTAGTAAACGCAAAAGCTCCTGGAACTATTGTTGTATATGCCTACAATGAGAATGACAGTTTAAGAACAGTAAACTATATTACAATCCAATGGTAATAAGTTCATCAACTGTATGTAAGTTTAATAATTAAACTTTAAATACAGTTTATAGTTACATAACTAGTATAGATATAATCTAATAAAACCTGCTAATAAAATTCAACACTTTTATAGCAGGTTTTTAAATTTTCTTTATTCTTACTTTTCTTGAACAACAAATTAACCATCATATTTTAACATCTTGTCACAGGTACTCTGTAAGCGCTGTAACACATACTCTACCATAAAAACCAAATTTGTATCAAACGTGCAAATATGGATTTCTAATAAAATGTAAATGTAAACATCAAAATGGTTCTTTTCAATGTTAGTTGAATTTGAAGATTTTATCAAAAGAAATAGTTCTATTTCTTAATGTTTTAAAATTTCACCTACCACATATATGGTTAACTAGCTGTTATATGGTAATCTTATTGTATTTTTTATGGCTTCATAATCAAGTGCGATTCCATTAGTAAAACTTATAATTTCTTCAATTTCATTTTAAATCTTTTTTTCACTTTGATGCATAACTTCTAATTGTTGATGAGGAACCTATAAGCTTTCGTATATTACTAATATTATAACTAAGGTATAAAAAATACTTTCAACTAGCTAGGGAAAGAACCAATTTTAAATTATCCTTGATACTTATTCAGCATTAAATTTTTTTAGCACCCGCACTATGATTTATTTCTAACCCAAAGAATCCATATAAATTATAATTTATAGCATTAGGCACTAAGGCATCCACTTAAGTTATGCCTTTATTAGTAAGCCTCCAAAATGTAATAATACTGCTGAGCATCTCTTATACATACATTTTTAGCTTTGTTTAAAGTACTTCTTAATTATATTAATTTATATCTAAGTTTAAAGAATCTATTATCTTAATTTCATTTTTTTATTTCTATAGTTATTTTGTTTATAAAAACGAGATATTATATTTGATAAATTATTTAAATGAATTTTCTTTACGAGAATTCATATATTGAGGACGTCTACATATATGTATATATAAAGTTTAATATTGTACTAGGTATAGAATTGAATTAGAAAAATATAATGTATTATGAATCATTCAAAACCATATAATGTAAAATTTGAATTTGAATGAGAGATGCTAATTTTTTTGAGAATAAAAACATTACATCAAAGCTGATTTTAAGCTGAACACATTAGAATTTTGTTAAATTTGGAGGAATGTATGGATATGTGGCAAGAGGAATTTGAAAATAGTGTAAGACATCAAGTTATGATTATGATCGATGAAAAATTAAAATCTAAGAAAAACCAAGTAAATAATGAGAGATATTATAAAAGTCATAACAGAAATTCTTTTTTTAATGATATTTTTCGAAAATATGGTGCTGTCTATTCTATAATATTTAGGCAAGGATTAGCTAAAACAAACATACAGTATGCTGAACTTTTCTCATTACTTAAAAATTGTTTACCTGAATCATGTACAAGTGTTGAATTTATGGGGGATAAGGGATATATAGATAAAATAAATTCATTAATAGAATGCTTTTTTAATGATAATTATATATCAAATATTATAGAAATTAGGAGCTATGATCATAAAAAGTTTAAGGAAATGCTAGATGAAAGAATTACTGCTTTCTCAGAATTATATTCTTCATTATTTAAAAATCTTGTATCAGTAACATTTTTATATAATAGTTGCATATTATTTTTACCAAGTGCAATAGAAATTGATGATTTAACAATGAAAAAAATTTGTGCATTATCAGGATATATACATTCTATCGGAAGAAGTATTTTTGTTAGAAATCTTAATAATGTAAATGAAGATTTCTTTTATTCAAAGTTGCGAACTTATTTAAAAAATATATATGGTAATCTAAATAATATTCAAGAAAAAGAAGAAAAAATAAGATTTATTCCTTTCGCATATGAAGATTTCTTAGATGATGAATTAAGTAAGAGCCATTCGGAGCTTGATGCGTTAAAGTTTCATATGGAAAAATTGTATTTAGGTAAAAAGCGTATAACTGAAGTACTAGAGGATATTGAGAAAGATGAGCAATTTAAAAAGACTATTAAAGTTGGAACTCCATATAATGGAGTTGATGGAGATGTAAAACAAGAACATTGTATCTGGATGTGTATGGATTGTACTCCAGAGTATAACATTAATCAAAGTACTAATATAGTAGATACACCTGTAAAAAGTAAAAATAAATATTTAATATGCTATGATCAATTTATATGTAATAAAAATGAATATTATATTTTTAATGAAAATATGCCTGGTTGGTATGATAATGTTACTATCCCACATACCCTAATGGCTGCTATGATTAATCTTACGGGCATTAATAGATTAAATAATTCAAATAGAAAAATAAATATTTTAGATCCGTTCGTTGGAGCAGGAACGAGCTATTTTCAAGCTGCAAAATTTCAAAATATTAATTTTACTGGATTTGATAAAAATAGTACAGCAATAGATGCTTTAAGATTCAATAAAAATTTTTTTGAGATGGATACACAAAAAATAGATAGATTTATTAGACTATTATATAAACTTTTGATTATACTTAACAACAATCAAGAGTTTAATGTCTCAAGTTTATTTAATATGAAAAGTATTGAAGAGAATGAACTTTGGTCAGATATAATGGATGATAAAAATCAAAGGTCATTTTCGGAAGAATTACTAAGTTATTGTGAAAAATATTATAGCTTCTTTAACAAGTATGGTAAAAACCTCATTATAGACAATTTGGAGTTGATCGTAAAAAACGTAGAAGAACATTTTTCCTATATTTTCAATAGAAGCAATACTCTGAAAATTCTTAAGTTTTTGACTTTAAAAGCGGTTCGAAGACATGGCATTCCAATATCTAGAAATAGATATGATAGTAAAAAAGCGTTATATATTGAAACTAAGTTATTGATTAAGTCAATATACAGATATAGAATTGCTATTGAGAATAGAAACAATTGTGATGGAGAAGCATTTGAGAAGCTTGGTTTAGGATTAATGACAAATAAATATTCACTTAGTACACACATATCAGAAAACTATAATTATAACCCAATTTTTCAGGTGGGTGATTGCAGAAAATGTATAGATAGCTACTCAAATATGAAATATGATTTAATTATAACTGATCCCCCGTACGGGTTTAACACTGATGAAGATATAATTTATATGTCTAATTTATACAAAGATATAATAAAAAGAATGATAGAGAAACTTAACAGAAATGGACAAATAATTATGTGCCTTCCAGCGACTTCGTACACCGGAAGGAATATTGAATATTTTACACAAGCCAATATTGTACCAATGCAAGTAATTGATATATGTAAAAATCTCAATAATCCTAGAAGCTTAAAAAATGATGCCCATTTAAATCTTCCACCTAAAAATTTTTTTAAGCCACCATACTATTGGGAATCTGGCAAATCATTGAGAAGACATATTTTACATTTTACGTTCGACTAAATAAATGTAGAAAATTTCTAACAATTTATCAGAGTTATTTTAATTAAAAGTATAAATAAAAGTAGTATATATTATTTTGTATCCATAGTAGTAATATCTGTTTTCTAATGAAAATTATATAATAATAGACCTTTTAAGCAAGAGTCTATCTATAGACGCTGTAGTTCCTAATGACAATTGTCATGGACCTAAGTTACATGATTTAGTCACTCTAGGCGGTTATATCACGGATTTTACTGTAACAGCCACAAATATATTGATGAGAGAGAACTTACGAGTAATTCAGAGTTTGACATACTTATAGATAATAAAAATTATATAGGTTGAAAAGTTGTTTCGTAATTAAAAGCAACAAGATATATTAATCTTTTAACGATAAATCGCAACAATAGCTGAACCAATCTTTTAAAACCAATTAAACAGTTGGAGTTCAAAGTTTGTAGTATAGTAGAAATTAATTAAATATACAGAGATTTTTTGCAAAATCAACTAGGGGCTTTGCCGCAAGAGTATCAAATAAAATCTTTGATATTTTGCGAATGAAATTTTGAATATAGATATAGAAATATAAAAGATTAGAGTGTTAGTATTTGAATATTAACTTAAAAAATTAGTACATTAGCCAATAGGATTAATCCGTCTAAGTTTATGGCATAAAGATCCTTCTAAGAAAAGCTTATATGTTATCGTAGCGATTAATTTAAGCAGTAATTAAACATTAAATGGTCATAATTGACAGATATATTTAAGATAAAATTGATATAAAAGTCCGTATTCTGGGCTTTTATTTTTATCTATTCAACGAAAAAGTTGTGTTTGACTATATACTGCATATATTAGTATTTACCCTTATTTTCTTTCAAAAACTGAAATCTTATTTGTTGCCTTGCTTCAATTCTTCCTATTTTATCCGTAATCTTCACATTATTCATATTCACTTATCCATCTATAAAAAGAATTATAACGTATAGATAGTTTTTGGCTACATATACCATCTTAAAGAACTAATTTTACAGCAGCAATTTTAAACTGTTTATGATAACTTCTTCCCATAAGTAGATCACCGTTCATTATTTTCTCTTAACTTAGTGTCTACTTTAGTATACCAATTCCAAAAGTAACTCATGTAGCAAAAGAAATTAGGGTTATCGAAGCTATCGTAAGAAGACGGGTAAAAGAATATGGAACCTATAGAGATAATGCATTTCTTCGTAAGGGAAAGTTAAAACCAGATGATGAGAAATTAAGATTGCTAAAAAAGAAAATAGCTGGTTTAAAGGCGGAAAATACAATCCTAAAAAAAAGATATATGCATCTTCACAAATTCTTTGGAATTATTTACAATAATAAATATAAATTCCATATGAAAAAGATGTGCGTGATTTTAGAAATAAAAAGAAATCTTTAGTATGCTTTGCTAAAGAGACCAGAACTCAAGAAAAAATGGAATGAATTGTAGAAAAAATACAGTTTCAAGATTAATGAATGAAAATAACATTCATCTAAAGCAGAAGTCAGAACAGCTATTGTTGAATATATAAAATTATTCTACAATTTAACAAGATTACATTTAATTTTAGCTTATAATTCACCAAGATAGTTCAAATATAATACATAAGAATAACGATTTATAAGATTCTAAGAAAATGAAAAAAATATACTTTTCATATGTTTATTTTAGTCAAAACACTCGATGTTTTTGTAGCTTCTTTACGATGGACAAGCTGAATATGGTGGGAGATATAATTAAAGCCTTAAAAAATGAAAGGAGGTGAATTTTGAAATCAAAAGAGATACAACATGATTTTAGAATTGAGTAAATCTTACATTTTAGCAAAAACAAAGAATTACGGGGAGGTATGTATTATGAAAAAAGTTTTATCAATAGCGATATGTTTATGTACAATGGTAGTAATGTCTCTAGCTTCAAAAGTATTGGCAGTGTCAGCCAGTTCTATGACTGTAGACTGTGCAAGTGTGCTTAGAGATGCAACACATTGTGCAAGTGGTTCACTTTATGGAATCACTGAAACTAAACCAGCGGATGTTAACGGTCTCGTAGCACCGCTTAAATCATATGTAATGAGAAATCCGGCTCGAGGTGGCTATGGAAATCAGCATGGCTTTGGTGCTGCAATACCTGTTTCTCAAAAGCTTGCCTCAGTTCAAAGTGCTAAAGTATCAATTGATCTGGCAGATATGCTTCCAGGCTGGCCATACAAATGGCCAGGTATGACAAGTTGGTTTAATCAGGTTAATTCATTTATCTCTGATAAGAAAGCATCTGGTCGTAACAATTATTATGGTTATGAAATTTGGAATGAACCTGATGGTACTTAGAACTCTGCTAACGGAAATTTCAATGATATGTGGAAGCAGACTTACAATGTTATTCGTGCAAATGATCCTGGTGCTAAAATCATAGGTCCTTGCTACAGCTACTATAATCGTACTACATTGAGTAATTTTCTAAGCTTTTGTAGAACGAACAACTGTATTCCTGATATAATGAGTTGGCATGAACTTTGCGGAATAGAATGGGTATCACGAAATTTAAGAGATTATAGGCAATTGGAAAAATCCTTGGGGATAAGCGCGTTGCCGATTAGTATAAACGAATATTGTGATGCTGACCATAACTTTGAAGGGCAGCCAGGATCATCAGCACAGTTTATAGGAAAATTTGAGCGTTATAAGGTAGAAAGTGCATGTATATCCTGGTGGTTTGTTCCGTCTCCAGGCAGATTAGGAAGTCTTCTTGCTACTGACACGCAAAAGGGTCCAGGCTGGTATTTCTATAAATGGTATGGAGATATGACTGGAAAAATGGTTAATGTCACACCACCAAATGATGACAGTAAGCTTGTAGATGGAGCTGCATGTGTTGATTCGAGTAGCAAGTCTATCAGTTTTATTTTTGGTGGATCAAATGACGGTACCATAAGTACAACATTCAAAAACCTCCCATCCTTTATAGGATCCACAGCATCAGTTAAGGTAGAAAAAATTGATTGGGTAAGTAAGGATACTGTATCCTATGGACCATCTACAATTTCAACCTCAAATTATTCAGTGGTGAACGGACAGATTACAGTAACATTAACAGGTTGCAACAATAGTTCAGGATATCGTATCTATATTACCCCAGGAACTGGCAGTAGTGTGTTTGGAGGAACATATAAGTTGATCAACCGTGAAAGCGGAAAGGCTTTGGATGTTTACAATAATTCAACAGAAAACGGAGCTGACGTCATACAGTGGAGTGATAATGGACAGGAAAATCAGAGGTGGAATATTGTAGATTTGGGGAATGGATATTACAATGTTGTAAATGTACATAGCGGCAAATTTTTGGATGTTGATAATAAGTCAACAGCAGATGGTGCTAATGTGCTACAGTGGAGCAGTAACGGTGGTTACAACCAACAGTGGCAGATTGTAACTTCATAATTCAGAAATAAATATTTAAGTGTACCCCAAATGTTATATGAACTTTTTCACCAGAATACCAATTAAGTCAGAAGGTTCTTGTAAGTATGGTGGAGAATTTACTTCAGTAATATATTATATAAGTGAAAAAATAAGTAATAAAAAGCAGTGGATATTTTAGTAAATTATTATTTTATCCACTGCTTTTTTATATCTTGCTGAAAAATCAAAATGCATTTAGTTAGGATGAGCCTTTCTGCTAAAAGACTGACTTAACCTTTGTTATAATATTAAATATTTTACTATTAGTATTAAATATTCTACTAATTACCTTAGTGATATATCCAAACTTGAATAAAGTAGTTATAATGTATATAAAAATAAATTTTAGAAAGGATAGTATAAAATGAAACAAAAAATGAGGATAGTTTTTTCAATGTTAATGTGTATTACCATTTTGTTAGCCTCTTCTGCAGTAGGCGTACTTGCTGCAACAAAAACGATCACCTCAAATGAGACTGGTAACTTTGAAGGCTACGACTATGAATACTGGAAGGATAACGGAACCGGAACCATGACTCTCACTGGTGGTGGCACGTTCAGCTGTTCGTGGAGTAATATCAATAATATATTATTCCGTACCGGCAAGAAACTTGGCTCGACAAAGACATACAAAGATTATGGGAAAATATCAATAAACTACGATTGCAACTACCAACCAAACGGCAATTCGTATATGGCTGTCTATGGATGGACTGAAGATCCACTTGTAGAATATTACATCATTGATAGCTATGGCACTTGGAATCCAGGAAGTAATAGTACATTAAAGGGCACCACTACCGTTGATGGACGTACATATCAAATATATCAGAACTCGCGAACAGGTCCTTCTATTAAGGGTAATAATACAACTTTTCAGCAGTATTGGAGCATCTGTACATCTAAAAGAACAAGTGGAACCATAACTGTTAGCGACCACTTTAAGGCTTGGGAAAATCTAGGAATGAAGATGGGCAAGATGTATGAAGTCTCAATGGTAGTAGAGGGATATCAAAGTAGTGGTAAAGCTGATATGACTAAAATGGATCTTATTATGGGGGACACCCCACCTGTTATCGTTGACCAACCTACCCCAGAAAAATTACTTGGTGACGTTGACAATAACGGTACTGTAAATGCACTTGATCTTGCTATTTACAAAAAGTTTTTGTTAGGAATGATACCTTCTTTACCTGCTACAGGAGATGTAGATCAAAACGGTAGAATGAATGCTATTGACTTTGCTATGATAAAACAGCATCTTTTAGGCATTATTAAATTAGGTAAACTACCAACTACATCTGAGGATCCAAACAAAAAACTCGTTGCTCTCACATTTGATGATGGTCCAAGTAGTCAAACAGGATTAGTACTTGATAAACTAAAAAAGTACAATGCTAAAGCAACATTTATGGTTATTGGAAATAAGATTAGTAGCGCCGATGCAATTATGAAAAGAATTGTAAGTGAAGGTCATGAAATTGGGAACCATGGATGGAGCTATGATAGTATGGCTAATATGTCTGCTTCACAAATAACGCAAGAAATTAACCAGTGTAATTCTGCGATTAAGCAGTACACAGGTTCGGACCCTAAATTTTTCCGTCCAGCAAATCTTGCAACAAGCCAGACTTTATTCCAGACTGTTAAGCTACCGTTTGTACAAGGTGTTATAGCACAAGATTGGAATGGAGCATCAGCAACAACAGCTGAAGCAAGGGCACAATTAGTATTAAACGGTACTCAAGATGGTTCTATTGTGTTAATGCATTGTACTCAACCTGGGTATCATCCAACACCTGAAGCATTAGACATTATAATTCCACAACTCCAACAACAGGGTTATAGTTTTGTAACTTTAAGTGATTTATTTAAACTAAAAGGAAAAACACCACAACTTGGTACAATGTTAAATGGTGCATTCTAATTTATTGTAGAGACTATGAGAAGTTTTTGTGTTTTTACACATTACTTCTCACAGTCTCTATACCCACTAAAATAAGGGTTTCATGCGGTGGTTGTCAAGACGGTTGTCGTATAATTTTTAGAGTTATGCTTGTTATTTTTTTAACATACACAATTACAAAAGACAAGGTTCTTACAATTAATTAAATAGGGGGTCACGTTCTAACCTGTTACTTCTAGTTTTGGTTTAATATCATTATTTGGATTAAGTGCTACCAGTTTAGGTAAGTCCCTTTTTCTTATCACTTTGTTAAGCCTCTGAGGATTTAGAATTTTAGCTGTAGCATAAACAACGTTTCGTTTATTCATTATTTCTTCAGTTTTATCTTTAAGTCTACTCTTTGGGGTTATAAAATTTGAAAATACAGGATAAGCCACAAGAGTTGATATTCCTGAAATTTCAGCATTAATACCTGAAAGTAGACATTTAGATGAATAGGTAAATTGTTTCATTGTTTTTGTGTAAATAATATTATACCAGTTTTTTCTATGTGTGGTTTTTTAAGTGGAAGAGTACTAAAATCGTACTAATATTTTGCTAAAATCCTAAAAAATATCATAAAATAGATACAATAAATACACCAAGAAACACCACTTAACACATGATAATAACATACAATCATAGAAATATACTGTATTAAACTTTAAAACAATTAAGGAAAAATAAAAAATATTAGATATAAACTTCAGTAAATAAGTATATTTAAGAACTAATATAAAAGACTGCTGAACAAAAAGTTCTGAGTATACTCAGGGCTTTTTTCTTACAAGAAGCATATTACTAAGAATATAACGCAAGGAATTCCCAATTATTTTAGAATTATAGTAGTATATATAACAATATTTTACCTTTATATATATAAATTGATAAAAATGATTTAAAATAGTATAATTTCATTATAATACTATATGAGGATGGTTTATTATGAATAATGATATATTTATAAAGGAGCTACGAAAATTATATACAGATGGACATGTTATCCCATTTATTGGAGCTGGTTTATCTATTCCATTTAAGGTACCAGGTTGGGGAGACTTAATAAGGAATTGTGCAATTGATACTGGTATTGAAAATGTAGATGGTAGGTCACTTTTAGGTACTTTAGACTTAAACTTGGAAAGATACGACTACTGGGAAGCCGTAAGAATAATTAAAAAATATTTAAATCGTTCTGAAGAAGATATACAAGAATATATTGTAGATAAAATCAAGACAGAGAGTGTAAAAAGCATTGATGGTAGTTGGCATAATTATTCTGACTTAGGAACAATGGATTTTGATATTTTTCTGACAACCAATTATGACCACTTATTAAGTGACTATTTGAATAGCAATTATGTTCCTGTAAAATTACAAGATATTAATTCAAATATGCAGAAGTTACTACATGAGAAAGGAAGTAAAAGAATATTTCATTTACATGGGCACATAAGTGATAGTAGCAGTATTGTAATTAGTGAAGAAAAATATATGGAATTATACAATGATAATAAATATAAGACACTTTTCTCACTGTTTGCTGGAGTAAAAACATTCTTGTTTATTGGCTTTTCATTTAAAGATGTCTTTATTCAAAACATTATTAAAGATAATAAAGAATTTTTTAAATCAAAACATTACATAGTGTTGGAAAGTCCTACAACTGAAGAGGTTAGTTGGTTAAAAAAAAATTATAACCTTGAAACAATATCATATGATAAAAATAATTCTTCACATCATGAGGAGATTAGAAAAATATTAAATTCTATATGTATAAAAAGCGATGCTGAAAACAATAGAGATAATATTGTTGATATATTTCATAACAATAAAAAAAAGTAAAAGTTGAGAGAAATTTATTTTGTAAAAATACAAGGTTAGAAAAATCAATCATGAAAAATCATTCCCCAATAAAATCTTCTCTACCAGCGAATTGTATAGAACTAATTGGTAGAGCGGTTGAATTAGAAGAAATGTATAAACAACTAAAAACCAGAAATTCTGTGTTACTTGTTAGTGGCATTGGGGGGGTAGGTAAAACTGAATTATGTAGAACCTTTTTTATTGAGCACATGGATGCATATGATAATGCTATATGGATAGATTATAAGGATAGCATTAAGGAATCTTTTGCTAATCAATGTGAATTAGATTCCTTTAATGAAAATGATACTTTAGAACAGCGATACAAAAAAGTAATTAACTTTATTAAAGAGAAGAATAGTGGAAGTAAGCTAATAGTTATAGACAATATTGAAAATGAAAGAGACGAAGGCATATTAGAGATAACAAGATATATTTCAAATAGAGTAAAAATACTTGCAACGTCTAGATTGACTATTGACGGCTACAGCTCATATTATTTAGATTTTTTAAGTGAAGAGAAATGTAAAAAGTTATTTTATTATTATTATAAAAGACAAGAAGATGAAAGCAACTTAGAAAAAATTATTAATCTTGCAGCACGCCATACACTTATTATTGAACTTCTTGCAAAAACAGCTCAAAATGCAAAAATAAACATAAGAAAGCTATATGAAATACTTTTAGAAAAAGGTTTTAATTTAAATGAAGTAATAAAAGAAAAGGTATCTATGATTAAGGATGGAAATATGGTTTCAGAGCAACTTTTTAATCAAGTTTTGAAAGTTTTTGACTTATCGAAGGTTTCTGAAGAAGAACAATATATACTTATGAACCTTTCAATTTTACCACAAGTTGATTTGCAAGAATTAGTAGAATGGCTTGATCTTGAAACAAATGAGGATATTAATTCTTTAGAGAAAAAAGGTTGGATTTCTATTAATAGTGTTAATAGAAAAGATATTAAAGGTGAGAATGATACTACAGATATAATTAGCGTTCATCCATTAATTCAAGAAACAATTCGCTATAAGCTAAAGCCGGATACTTACAAATGTATAAATTTAATTGAGGCAGTAAATGAAGCACTTCATACAGAGCCTAAAGATAATCCATTAGATAAAAAGGGTTATACTATTTTTGGGGAATCTATTTATAAATACTTAAATGAAGAAAAGGAAGAACTTGCTTACCTGCTTGATAATTTGTCACTGATTTATGAAGACTTAGGAGAATTACAAAAAA
Source organism: Clostridium cellulovorans 743B (assembly GCF_000145275.1). Lineage (NCBI taxonomy): Bacteria > Bacillati > Bacillota > Clostridia > Eubacteriales > Clostridiaceae > Clostridium > Clostridium cellulovorans. The sequence goes on along the minus strand of NC_014393.1, from coordinate 2,716,498 downwards.
GTCTAGAATATCAGATGAAAGCAGTGACAATTAGAGAAAATTTATTAGTTGAAAATCATCCGGATTTAGCAATGTCATATAATAATTTATCATTGATTTACAAAGATTTGGGAGAACTAGAAAAAGGTTTAAAGTATCAGAAAAAAGCTGTAGCCATAAGAGAAAAAATTTTAGATGAAAATCATCCAGATTTAGGACGATCATACAATAATTTGGCTCTAGTTTATCAGGCTTTAGGACAATTGGAAAAAAGTCTAGAATATCAGATAAAAGCTGTATCTATAATTGAAAAAGCGCTTGGGGAAATGCACCCAGATTTAGCAACAACACAAAATACTTTATCAATGATTTATAGGGAATTAGGAGAGCTAGAAAAAAGCTTAGAATATCAAATAAAAGCTGTAACGATAAGAGAAGAAGTGCTAGAAGAAAGGCATCCAGATTTAGTTCGATCTTACAACAATTTATCTATGATATATAAAGATTTAGGGTTATTGGGAAAGAGTTTAGAATATGAGCAGAAAGTAGTATCAGTGGGAAAGATAGTGTATGGTGAAAATCATCCAGAATTAGCAATATCATATAACAACTTATCACTAATTTATCAAGAATTGGGACAACTAGAAGAAAGCTTAAAATATCAGATGCAATCTGTAGAAATAAAAGAAAAAATTTTTGAAGTAAGTCATCCGTCTTTAGCAAAGTCGTATAATAATTTATCGATGATTTATAAAGACTTAGGAGAATTACATAAAAGTCTTGGATATCAAGAGAAAGCAATAGATATAAGGGAAAAAGTTTTAGGAGAGAAGCATCCAGATTTAGCAACTTCATATGATAATTTATCTATGATATATAAAGAGTTAGAAGATTTAGAAAAAAGCCTAAGATATCAGATGCAAGCTATAGGAATAAAAGAAAATGCGTTAGGAGAAAATCATCCATCTTTAGCAACATCATATAATAATTTATCTCTTATATATAAAGCTTTAGGAGAACTAGAAAAAAGCCTAGAATATCAGTTAGAAGCTGTAGATATTGGTGAAAAAGCATTACCAAGTAATCATCCTAATCTAGCAATTTTATATGATAATTTAGCTAATATTTATGAAGAACTAGGACAAGTAGATAAAAGTCATAATTTTAAGCTAAAGGCTGATAAAATTAGAAAAAGAAATAATCACAAATAAGCCATATAAATTTTATAAGATATTAGGTGTAAGCGTACTAAAATCGTATTAATATTTCTTGAAAAACCTAAAAAGTATTATAATACATACAATAAATACGCCAAGAAACACCACCTAACACATGATGATAACATACAATCATAGAAATAAAGCTTTTTACTGTTACTAAGAAATGTTATAATTATTTCAAAGGAAGTGAAGTTTAATGGAAGATAAGACCTTTGAGTTGCTAAGTAAAATGTATTCAGAAATGCAACAAGGATTCAATAAAATAGAAGAAGAATTTAAAGGCGTTAATTTTAAAATTGCTAAACTAGAAAAAGATGTCGAAGTTCTTAAAGAAGGTTAGGAAGAAATAAAATATTTGATTACAGAACTTGATCCTAAGAACGCTAATAAACATATGGAATTGACTGATAAAATTGATGAATTTAGAAAAGATTTAAACGATGTTGAGATTGTTATGTCCAAAAATTGGAATGACATAGCTAAGTTAAAATCAATAAAATAGAGAAATTGCATATATATAAATAAAAGCCAGGTTTCCCTGGTTTTTTATTTATGATGTAAATGATATGAAAATCTGTTTAGGATATAAATTATTTAAAAGAGAGGCTCTCTTAAGAGCAACCTTATTGAGCAAAATAATTTACATCTAAATTTAAAGCACCTATTATCTTTTCTAAATTATCTGAGTTTATAACACCACCAACTTCATATCCACATAAACTAGAATATCCAATCCCACACCTAGCAGCAAACTCACGTTTATTTAATCCAAGAAGCATTCTTAACTTGATTATTTTCTCAGCCAAAGTATTTTAGGCAAATCTTCATATGCTGCAAATGAGCCTGTTTCAACAGTTTCAAACACTTCCCTAAAGGTGGCAGTTTTGTTCACCTTGCTAACGCCAAGCTAATGTCCACGTATTATCCACTAGAAAAACTAAGAAAAATTCCAGGACTTGAGTTTGCTAAATATGCAGATCCATATGCAGGAGGAATAGGAAATTCTATAAGATACTTAGCAGTATCTCCTAGAACAAATGATATGAGAGTAAGAGGACTTGATAACTTATTTGTTGCTGGAGAAAAGAGTGGACTATTTGTGGGGCACATTGAAGCTATGGCAACAGGATCTTTAGCAGGTTACAATGCTGTTAGATATGGCATTGGTATGCCACCGTTAACTCTTCCTATTAGTACAGCCATTGGAGATATTATTTCTTATGAAAACTATAGGGAGTCTACTATTGATGGAAGGAAAAATAGATATACTTTCTCAGGTGCTGAGTATTTCAATAGGATGAAGTCTTTAGGTCTTTATTCTTTGGATGATGAAGAGATTAAGAGAAGAATTGAGAAGAACAATTTGACATATATATTTAAGATTAAGTTAATTTAAAAGCCCAGTCATGGGCTTTTATTATGTTATAAATCAGGAGCATAAAATATGCGTTTATGGAATAATAAAATATCTCGAAAAGGTTGATTACGAGTGGCTTTCAAAAATATTAAACTTAGCGAGGACCATTGTAAATGTGTTTTTTATACCAATAGCAAGAGTTTTTCTATTGATACTTAGGAAAGAAGAGAGGGTAGGAGTAAGACAAACTTGCATATTTAGATATTCATATAAAAACTAAGTTGATGAACATAATACCTTAAATTCTTAATAAAGGTAATATATTTCTTAAATAAACTAGTGTTCTAATTTTTCAGCAATAGATTGTAGTTCATCAAAGTCTTTGTAATACGATGCAATACTTTTTTAGATTCTTTTCAGCCTTATCTAAATGTAATATTACTACATTTAATCAATATAATACATTATAAAAATAAATTACATAAAAAGAGGTGTATGAAATGATATCTTTACCTGAAAAAGAAGCGGAATGTATGTATAAAAAAAAAGTGGAATGTATGTATATTAGACATAATACTGCAGCTACAGCTGTAGCAACAGTTTGTGGTGCAGCTATCATACCGATTCCAGGACTTCCCTTTGCTGCTATTCCAGCACTTATGGTATTAGAAATCGATTTAACAATGAAGATAGCAAAGAATCTTGAAAAAAATATTAACCCAGCAGCTTTTTGGGGATTGGTTGGTTCTGTTGGCTGTACTATAGTTGGACTTGCACTTTCTTTGGTCATAAATTCAGTCATAAATTCAGTCATAAATTCACCTGATTTACGCATATTGATTAATGGAGTAATCGCTTTGGTGGTTGTTGAGGTATTTGGATGGCTAGTATTTTTTTGTTATGAAAATTGATATTAAAAAATAGCTTCTCCATTGTAAGATTAAATATATCAAAGATACATTTTTTCTTTTTGAAAACCTTAAATGTTTTTAAACATTGAATTAAAAAACTTGTGGCATTTCAGATTACAAAATATAAGTTGCATTAACTAGAAAGACCTAAATATTAATATCAATAATAAAATTTAAGTCATATTCTTTAGATAGAACTTATATCAATAAATAAGTAATAGACCTTAAGAATAAAAATATTTACATTTGTAGTGTGTATAAATTCTGTATTTTAGTAAATTAATATAAAGAGAAAGTAGTGATAATATGAATTGGAAAAATTGGTTAAAAAGATGGGACATGACAACTTTAAAAATTAAAACGTCATTCCTTGAAATGGAATGGAACCCACAGACAGCAGATCAAGATGCAGCATGGGAACTTTATATTGAATTATTAACTAGAATAACTACTCAAGAACTAATAAATGATGATGGTGATGAGCAAACTGCTTTGGAAAGTATTTATGAAATTTTTGAATTAACTAGAGAAATAATAAAAAAATATAAACGTGATTGCATTGAGTTTACAAAGATTGCAATAGTAATACTAAATCAAATCATTAGACCATTTACAGCAAAATGGCACAAAATATCTTTATTAGGTTTCACACAAGAAAATAAGATTGAATTTAGAAAAGAATTAAAAGATAAACAAGCAATACTAATGGTATACACTCAAATGTTAGGAGAAATGGCTGGGGTTGAAAAAATCAATGATTTGACATTATTAGAACAATAGGCGATAGTTATGCTTTTGTAATGAGATGATAGAACACATCTATAATGTTAATATGATTGAAAGAAGTGAAAATATGTATAAAAATCCACTCCAAGTGTATATACTTTGGCATAAAGAGTTTAAAGAAGGAGTTGAATTAGCTTCATATTTGTTTAAAAAGCTTAATAGAGATCCTGACAATATTAACTATATTGATATAGGTATCCCCATTCATTTTAGGAACATGATTCATGATGAGCAAGATATTCAATATAATAATTCTGAAAAAACTGCAATAGTGATACTTATAGATGATAATATGGTTGTCGATAAGAAATGGGAAGACTATATTACAGGAATCATTAATACGCAGGATATTCAGAGTAAGATTTTATTATATCCAGTGGCAATAAACGATAACTCGTTTCATTTTCATGAAGAACTAAAAGGGAAAAATTATATAAGGCTGACGGATATAGAACAATGGGAGAGTGTTTTTAAATGCACGGAAAATTTAAAAGAGAATATCGAATTTAAAAGAGAACTCCTCTTAAGTGAGCTATCGCATGAATTCGCTTGTGAGTTATATAATTGTCAAGATGGAGATAAAAGAGAACCTCTTAAGTTATTTTTAAGCCATACAAAGGCAGATGGAGTACAAGTAACTAAAAGATTAAAAAGATATATTGAGGCATTTTCAAAATCTAAAACATTTTTTGATGCTAATGATATTGAAATTGGACAAGAGTTTTGGGGAATAATTGAAAAAAATATAAAAAAATCTTTTTTAGTAATTATTCATTCTGATAAGTATACAAATAGTGCTTGGTGCAGAAAAGAAGTTTTATACGCAAAAAAAGAAAACAGACCTGTAATGGTAATTAATTCTATTGAAAAGGAAGAAATGAGGTCGTTCCCATATATGGCTAATATACGTACTATTAGATTAGTAGAAAAATCAAGTTTTATTGAATTTTATCATGTTATTACAGAGATTTATAGAGAAGCACTAAGGCACGAGTATAATGATTTAAAAATAAGAGGTTTTAAAAATAAAGAAAATATGATTGCTAAAACTCTAGTGAATAAACCTGAATTACTAGACTTTCATAATGGTAATATAAAAGATTATGATAAAATATTGTATCCAGATCCTCCATTGTCACAAGAAGAACTAGATTTACTAGATAAAAATAAATTATATCATACGCCATTAACCTATTATGTAACAAATAAAAAAGCATTGAAAAGCAAGAAGATATGTTTTTCTATTTCTGAGGCATCAGAAGAACAAAAGGATTTAAAATTTTATGCATTAAAGGATATAATGTGTGAGTTAATTAGATATATCTTATATTTTGGTGGTAGTATTTACTATGGTGGTGCTCTCAAGTATAACAATAAAGGTAATTTTAATCTATTAAAAGCTATAATTGATGTGCTTGAAACATATAAGAAAACAAATGAAAATTCAAAAGATATTCGAGTATATAATTTTATAGCGTATCCATTAACTGAGGAAATTTCTGTTAATGATAAGGCGAAGTATAAAAATCTAATAAAATTTCAAGAATGTATTCCCAATGGGTATCCTACAAAATTAGATTCTAGTGAAATAGAGGACATAAAACAAGTAAAATCGTTAGAACATTTACAGAAATGGTCCGTATCTCTTACTGAAATGAGAAAAAAGTTAATAAGTGAAATCGACTTAGTTATTATAATGGGTGGAAAGGTAACTGGCTATAAAGGCAAATATCCTGGTGTCTTAGAAGAGTTTTTAATAGCTTCTGATATGAAAAAGCCTATTTATTTACTAGGTGGTTTTGGTGGAGCAGCTAAAGAAATAATACGTATGATTAAGGGGAATGATTCAAACGTATTTGAGGAAGAAAAACAGTTTAACGGAAACAATCACTTTTACAGGGAATTATATGAAAAAGATATATATATGAAGTACCATGAAATATGTAAAAAAATTAAAGGTAAAGCATACTCGCTATTTAATAATGGGTTAACTACAGAAGAAAATGATATTTTATTTAGTTCAGAGGATGCACAAGAGATTATAGAACTAATTATAAAAGGTATACAAAGTTTAGGGAAATCAAGTATGTAGGAGTGTTAGATAAAATAGACGTATTAAAATTATTCCTATAGCAATTTGTAGATCTTCAAAAATGTAAAAACTCATTAGAAGATGACATTATAATAACATATTTCAGTACTTATGCTTTGAATAAGCACTTTTCATTTGATGGTTAATTGTAATCAAAATTAGTGTTATATATTTGTAAGCAGGTGGAAAGAAGCTAGGTTAAATATCTTGAGTGATTATGCTTGAGTAATTTTTGACCTGGCTTCTTATTTTATTATGTTATTTTAAAATAAATTTCAAATACTTATTCAGCTACTTTCATGAGAAAAAGTGAATGGAGTTAAAAAATTAGAGATTTGGTATTGTTACAGTAATAAAAGATATATATAGGGGTTACTATTATAAAGAGGGTACTATTTTTAATAAATGTAGTCTTGAATCTAATATAAGATAAAGAATAGAGTCAAAAATAATATTTTTGGGAAGATGAATACTCTAGATAATCATAGTCAAAACTAAAATAATGCATTGTAATCATAGATATATCAAATTTGAAGATTTGTTTCCACTTGTATCTGTAAATGTTTTAGAGACTTTTCCATTGTTGGAAAAAGATTTTATAAAACTTTATAATTTTTGTAGATTTAGACCTAGTAAGTGTGAAAAAATGTTAAGTTAACAATATATAGTTCTACTCTCTTTGGTTCATTTACTTAGTATTTTTACATACAATGCATTTTTATTTATGATGACAAATCATAAAAATAAACTGCTATTCTGCAAGTAACCTATATAAGTATTGATAATATTTAACTTGTAAATAAAATAATTATATTTAAATATAGTTTTAGTAATGCTATTAAAGACTACTTGTAGGATACAAGATAAATTTAAGTTGTAAGGTGGATTTTAATATGAGTAAAGTATTTTTATCTCACAGTAGCTGTGATAAAGAATTTGTTAGGCCAATAGCTGAATTGTTTGGTAAAGATAGATGTATTTTTGATGAAGTAACATTTGAAGGTGGAATGAAAAATATTGATGAAATATTTAGAAATATGGATAATACAGATATCTTTGTGTATTTCATTTCTGATTATTCATTGAATTCAGATTGGGTAAAAATAGAACTTAATAATGCCCAAGAAAAGCTTTATTCAAGTTCACATAGGTTGAAGCAAATATTTCCTATTATTATTGATCCTAAAATAATGTATTCGGATAAACGTATAGCAGATTTTATTAAAGCTGGGTTTAATGGATATAACTTAAGACATATAAATCACTATAAACTTGCATACGAGAAAATAATTAGTCAAATGATTAATTTGCAAATGAGTATAGATTCAAAATTTGCTGAAAAGAAAAACTTATTTTATGGAAGAGATGCTGAAATAAAAAAGTTTAAAGAGAGATATGATGATAGTTCACGTAATCCAATGAAATGCCTTGTTGTATCAGGAATCGAAGGAATAGGAAGGCGGTCATTTGTACGAGAAGTACTAAAAAGTGCAAAAATAATTAAATCGTATTATTTTCCAGCTACAATTTCTTTATCTAGAAATGAATCAATAGAGGATTTGATAATAAAAATATCTAATTTAGGGTTTGGAAAATATTCACTTCAAGACATAATTTCAATTTCTTCACTTAACTCAAAAGTTGAATTATTATCAGAATTATTATTAGAAGTTCAAAGGTATAATGAACATATAGTTATATATGATGATAAATGTTTAATCAATTTAGACAGGAGCGTTAAGCTTTGGTTTGAAGAAGCACTGAAAAAAATCAAAAATGAAATTGTTATCTCAATAGCATCAAATATAAAATTAGATTCTATGAAATACCGAACTAATGATGATTTCTTCTTTATAGATTTATCAGGACTTGAAAAATCAGAATGTGCTGGATTACTTAGGACATATGCAGAGTTGGAAGGAGTTAATTTTGAAAGAGATGATATTAAATTCATTCAAGGATCATTGACTGGATATCCACCTCAGATAATGTACTGTGTAGATTTAGTTAAAGAATATGATATTATGTATCTTAAGAATAATCCGCATAAAATTGTAGATTATTCATCTGATAAGGCTTCCGCGATTCTTAATGCTGTTATTGAAGAGGAAAAGGAAGATATCAGTTACGGTTTTTTATCATTTTTGTCAGAGTATGACACTGTTCCTAGTAGTGTTATTTATGAAATATTTAAAATTAATCCCTTATATGAAGAGATTTTTAGACGATTTATAGTATTAACTATAGTTAGATGTATAGGAGCATCAAATGAGTATATAAAAGTCAATTCTGTAATACAAGATTATATATTACGAAATAAATATTCATTACCTAAGGATATTCTTAATTACCTAAAAGAAAAAATAAAAGAATTTAATCAAAATATAGATAATCCTAAATATACTGATTTTATTGATTTTACAGAATTAAGTTATTATATAAAAGAAAATATGAAGAATGATGAGTATGTTCCTAATAAGTTTTTATATTCAACTCTCTTCCTTCGATCTATTGTAGAATTATATAACGATATGAAAATAGATAAGGTGATCACTATTATAAAAGGATTAAAAAATAATGGTACTTTTGAAATGTATGATCCTATTACTCAAAGCCAGATTCAATATTATTATTGTTTAGCTCTTGCACGAAAGGATTCTAATGAGTTTAACGAGCAAGTTGGATTTTTTAGAAGATCTAAATTTAATAAAGATAGTAAAGCATACATAAATTATAATTTTTTAAAAGGATTCAATTATAGGCTCTCAGGACAACTAGAGTTTGCTGAAAATAGTTTTAGAAATGTTATTTCAAAAAATAGAAATCATAGTAGAGCTAAAAGAGAATTAGCTACTGTATATATATTATTAGAACAATATGATTTAGCATTTGATTTATCTAAGCATAATTATAAAAAGGATCTAGCAAATATTTACCAGATGCAGGCGTATTTTGAGTGCCTAGTGAGAAAAAATAACTTATCTCTTCAAGAAAAAAAAGAATTGGATAAAATATTAAGTACAGTTAATAATTTATATTCAGAAAGACAATTAGATATATTTTATCAGATGAATGCTTTATATAAAGCATTCATAGAAAACAGGCAAAATGAAGCAATCCAATTATTAAAAGAAGGTCTTACTAAGTTTGATACATCAACTTATTTACTGAAGGAACTTTTTGATATTTATCGAGAATGCGGTAATTTAACTGGTATGAAAAATACGTTAGAATCATTAGCTTCAGCAATAAAGGATGGACGGTCTGGATTCGAAAATATATACGTTTTTAGGGAAGCAATCTATGAGGCTTATTCTGGAAAGTCAAAAGCTGATATAGAAATCAATCTTAACAGAAGAAAATCCTTATCTCATAGCATCAAGACGCGTATATTAAGTAAAGTTGATGATGTTATATCTAAAAGATCATTGTAAAATTATATACTTTAACATAGAGTTTAGTTAAGAACTAACAATGAAAAGGCTAGAGAACAGGAAACTATTAATATTAATGAATTTATAAATAAAAAAGGTTATAAAGGTTAAAAAATAAACATTATCTAATATTATGTAAATATATCTGAAGTTTTGTCTTAATAAGTTTTAAACTTACTATCTAGCAGACTTCAGATGTTTTTTTGTTTTGAAAATAGTATTTATAAATATCCAATGTACATATTTTTGAAATATTAAACTTAAGATCCAGCAAGAAATAATAAAGAAACTTCTCTATTGGTATGCAACAGAAAAATTTACAACATCTAAAGGTTAAAAAAAGCATATTAAAGACCTTATAGTGATTAATACTTTCCCAAATTTATATATCATATCTCCATTTAAAACTGTTACTTATGGATTGAATAGAATGTTGCAACCTTTAGCAAAGCAGTATCCTCAAACTAAATTGAGAGATTTCAATGAATGGATAAAGTCATCTATTGGAACAGTACATACATTTCAGGTCAACAAAGCTGAGATAGTAATATTTATTATCATGCTTAAGAACTGAAAGGAGCAGCTAATTGGGCAGCTTTATACCCCAATATTTTAAATGTTGCAGTTTTTAGGACGAAGAAAAGCTTAATTATTGTAAGTGAGAAGGAGTTATGGGGAAACAAGCCTTACTTTAAGGATATTATTCCTTTATTTAATAAAAAATACAGAGAAAAATATCGCTGAAACTAACTGTGATTAATAGTTTTTTAATCTTAAACTATTGAAGAATTATATTCCATTCATCAGGGGGTACTTATACCAGATATATGTTAACGTTATTTAACTTTTATGTATGCTTCCTCCTTTTTGTTTTATCCAAGTAGCATAGAATAATATTGTTTTCAGACACGATCTAATCTTCATACCACTGAATCGTTTTGTTGATTATATGGAAATGAATATAGAATAATTGAACATACAATTTGAATCAGTGAGTTGGATATCAAGACGATGATAAATTAACCCATGTTGCTAGTTAAATACGCTGGCAATACTTACAAATAGAAAAACTCCAGCATATTTGCTAACCTATATGCCAGAGTTTAATAAAGATTCTATCATAACAATAAAGACTTAAAAGATTTTATTGTTGCCACTTATGTAAGATTTTAAGCCGGAGGCTGCCTACGGGCGATGTGCTTCAAAAAAAGAAGCATATTATGGATTCAAGTTACATGCTTTAGTGGCCCTCGATGGTTATATCACAGATTTTACTGTAATAGCATCAAATATTGATGACAGAGATGTCGTCTGGGAACTTACAGCCAATTCAGAGATTGATATACTAATAGGTGATAAAGGATATATAGGTCAAAAAGTTGATTCGCAATTAGAAGAAACAAGGTATATTCGTCTTTAAATAATAAACCGTAACAATAGCAAAACTAAACTTTTAAAACCTTTTAGGCAGTTGATATTTAAAGTTCGTCGTAGAGTAGAAACTACTTCTTCTCAGCTCTCTGAGCAATTAAATATGCAGAGTGTTCTTGCAAAATCAACTTTGAGGTTTGCCACAAGAATATTAAATAAAATATTAGCTCATAGTTTTTGCTATTTTATAAATAAACTTTTTAGTATAGGTATAAAAACATCAAAGATTAAAGAATTAGTATTTGGATAATGATTTCCAAAAATAGTATATCAGTCAATAGGATTGGACTGTTCAAAATTGTGGTATAAATATCCTTTTAATAAAAACTTATCTGTTAGCACAACAAGGTAAATTAATACAAAATATTGACGTGTTGCGCAGGAAAGTTTATAATAAACTAAAATGTAATAAAAATACATATAATAATTAGACAAGAATATATGTAATTTTATGCTAAAATACATATATATAATAATGATAATGAAAGGGATGTATAGTTTTGTATAAAAATACTGAAAGCTTTTCTAAGGTTTTAAAAACAAGAAGAATTTTGGAGGTATATGAACAGAAAATAATTACTACTTATTTAACTTTTAGTTTGCCCATGAATGTTATTTATTCTAATAAGATGAAGGAACAATGGGTATATGAACATTTTACTGAATTATATCTTATGAGAGCAGAAAATGGGTACATATGGCTTGATTATTTAGAAGATTTATATTTTCCAAAAGATGTCTTAGATTATTCATTTATTCCTGCGAAAAATATGAGAAACATTCAAGACATATTGGAATTTACGAAAGAAAAAATAGATCAGGAAAACTATTTAACAATATATATCGATGAGTATTATTACGAAAATTCTGAATATTATAAAAAAGAACATAGACCTTTGCAAGTTTTTACATATGGGTATGATGATAACGAAGGATTAATGTATAGTATTGGTTTTTTTAATGATGGAACTTTTGGGAAATTAAACATTTTATATGATGACTATAAAAAAGGATATGAGGAATGTATAGCTAATTATGAAAAATTTGCCATATGGGTTGAGTTATATTATTGCTTATTAATGAAGGTAAAAGATCCACAAGAAAAATATAAGTTTCAACCATCTATATTTTTATCTCATTTAAAGAATTATTTATTGTCTTATGGAGATGAATCACAGTTGAGACCAGAGATACAGATTGAGATGGGAAATAAAGCTATATATGGAATAAAGGTTCATGATGAAGTATTAAAAAATCTTTATAGACTATTAGATGGAGATTATGTAATGGACTATAGACAAATTCATTTAATAGAAGAACATAAGAGACTTATGTTAGACAAGATTAAATATATATCAGAATGTTACAAATTGGATGAAAAAATAGAAAGCAAGATTCAAGAATTAGGGGGTATTGTAAATGAGTATAAAGATGCAAGACTTACTTATATGAAATATATGTTAATAGAGAATGATATGAAGACAATAAATGGACAACTTAAGAATCAAGATGCAATAAGAAAAATAATAAACATCTTTGAATCTGAAAGATTAAAAGAAGAATTATTGTTAAAAGAAGTATATGAATTGATTAAAGAAGGAATAGGAGAAGATAATTTATTATAACATAGTAAGAGTTTTATTAATTTAAAGATCCACTTCATTTGATGAGATAAAGAAGAGGGGTGTGAATAAATTGAAAGCCAAACATAGAAGTACCATTTTTATTGCTAGCATATGTTCTTTGTTTTTAGCTTGTTTAAATATATACCAAGCTAATCAAGTAATAGTACTTTTACAATCAGTACTTGATAAGAATAAGAACAAACTTATGAATGCAGTAATATATCTATCAATAGTTATATTATTAGGAGTGTTAGCATCATTTTTAAAGCAATTTACTACTAATGCATATAGTATACGAAAAGAATCAAACCTAAGAGAAATGTTGACTAAAAAAATAATTAATATAAAGATTTCAGACTACAACAAACAGGAAAAAGGTTCTTTTATTTCAAAATATGTAACCAACATACAAACCATTAGTGGTTTTTATAAAAATAGTTTTATAAATTTAATATATTTGCCTGTAATGTTCAGTGGAACTTGTATCTTCTTACTAACATTAAATGTTAAGCTATTTATTATTAGTTTTTGCTTATTACCTGTTTGCGTTTATTTTAGTAATAATGTATCAAAAAAAATTGGGAAATATAGTGAGGAATATTTCTCAGTTTTAGAGAGTTCAAATGCTATAGTTTCTGAGTGTTTTGTTATGTTTACTATTGTTAAGGTTTTTAATATGATTCCTTTACTAATTGATAAAGTCCAAAAAAACTTGAGAGTAAATCGTAATTTGGGATGTGAAGTTGAAAAATCACAATCTATACTTTTTCTTATTCTTATCCTTATATATGAAGTACCAGGCGTGATATGTATTATTTATGGAAGTTATTTAGTTGCTCAAAATCAAATAAGTGTTGCTGGACTCATCGTTTACATGCAGATGACTTCGTATATTGTTAATCCAATAGTTGAATTTGCAAATCATGTTGTTTCTATGAAAAAAGCTATAGGGGCGTCGAAAGAATTGAGAAAAATAATGATGTTGGACCAAGAGGATAACTTATTAAATTGCAAAACGAAAGAGAATAATAATTATGAAAACATATTAGAATTTAATAATGTATCATATAGTTATGATGAACGACAAAAAAATATCCTAAACAATATTAGTTTTAAAATACAAAAAGGAAGTATTATAGCTATTGTTGGTGAAAGTGGAAGTGGGAAGAGTACAATAATTAATCTTATTTCAGGTTTTTATGATTATTATGATGGGTCGATTTTTATCTGTGGTAACAATATAAAGGATTATTCAAAACAAGAACTAAGAAAACTTATTTCAGTATCATTTCAAGATTCACATTTATTTTCAACAACTATATATAACAATATATTGTACGGAAACATTTATGCAGACAAAGAGGCTGTTATATCCAGTTCTTCAAATGCATACGCCATAGACTTTATTAGTAGTTTTAGTGATAAATTTGATGAATTAGTTAGTGAAGATGGCAAAAAATTATCTGGAGGACAACGTCAACGAGTTGGAATTGCACGTGCATTCTTAAAAAAGGCATCTTTGTTAGTTTTGGATGAGCCTACAGCAGCATTAGATGCTACTTCTGAAGGGAAAGTCGTTGATTATTTAAAAAAACTAAAAAATGGTAATTGTGGTGTTTTAATTACCTCTCATAGACTAAAGACTATTTTGTATGCAGATAAAATAATAGTTTTAAAAAATGGAGCAATTGTAGCCCAAGGAAATCATGAGGAATTATTAAAAGAATGTGAATATTACAGAACAATATTACTTTCGTCAGACAAAGAAGATAATGTTTGTTAAATACAATAGTAGTAAAATATCTATAATCTTATTTATTTGTATAGGAGTGTGCTAAGTTGAGTTTTTATAAGAAACTAAATGAGTTACTGAACCATCTAGATAAAAAAAAAGCATATATTTTTTTCACATTTGCTAGCTGTGCAACTTTTATTGGTTTTAGATTAATAATGAGTATTGTTAACCAGCAGCTGATTGATGGTGTGATGTCAAATGATAATATCAGTAATGAAATTACGATTACCATAATAGGGGTTGTTTTGTCATGCTGTTCTTTTCCGATTTTTATGTATTTTAGAGGGAAAATTATTCGTAATAGCATAATGAAAATGAGATTATCTATATTTAGACAAGCATTGAATTTGCCTCAAAGTTATTATGATAATCATAATAATAGTGATGTAATGATGTATTACACATATAACATAAATTCAATGGAAGAGACATATGGTGAACCAATTAGAGCAATTGTAAATGACATTATGTTTGGTGTTTGCTCTATTGTAATGATATTTATAATTAACATAAAAATGGTATTGGTTAATATAGCTTTAGGCATACTTTTATTAAGTGTAAATGTATTTTTTAACAAATATATTGAAAAGAGTATTAAATTAATTTATGACAGATATAATGTCGTATTGAGTGATATTAGCGAAATATATTCTGGGATCAAAGATATTAAGGTTTTCAATATATCAGAGTATATATATGAAAATTTTCTAGAGAATAATAAAAAATATGAAACAGAATCAATAAATCTAAATAAGATACAGTCATCTAAAGAAGGAATTGGATACTTCTTTAAGATGTTGAATTTTATATTTTTGCTTTTTTACGGATCATTCTTGGTTAAGGATAACTTAATTACAATAGGCGATATGGTTATGGTAATTTTATTGCATGGAAGTATAGCTACAATGTTTTTAACAATAGGTGGAACTAAAGGTATTCTGCAACAAGCTTTTACATGTAGCGATGCTCTAAATAAATTTTATCTAGAGGCAACAGAAAAAGAGTTGTTACAATTAGCTTCACATAAACGGTCTACCAAAGACAGTGATTGCAATTATTCAGTTTTATTTAAAAATGTCTCATTTAATTATGGTAATGCCAATTTTCAATTTAATAATTTAAATTTGAAGATTCAAAAAGGTGAAAAAGTTGCTTTGGTGGGGTATAGCGGAAGTGGTAAAAGTACATTTATTAAATTAGTAATGGGATTGTATATACCTTGTGATGGAAAAATTTTTATTAATAACCAATTAATTTATGGTGATAATATCGAAAACATAAGAGATGACATATCATATATTCCACAAGATAAATTGTTATTTAGCGGTACATTTGAAGAAAATATAAGATATGGTAATAGTAAAATAACTATTAGTGAAATTGAGCATATATGCAAGTTAGTTGGGTTACATGATTACATTCAATTATTACCAGATAAATATAATAGCTTTGTTGGGGAACATGGTTGTGCTTTATCAGGTGGACAAAAACAAAGAATAACTATTGCAAGAGCTCTAGTTAAGAGAGCTTCTATACTTATATTTGATGAACCAACTTCTGCACTAGATATTAGAAATACTGAGTCTATTATGAAAATTATAGAAAATCTACCTAACGAAATAACAGTCATTATTGTTGCACACAAACTACATTGTATGGAGTTTGTTGACAATATACATGTCTTTGATAAAGGGCATATAATTGAATCTGGGAATCACACAGAATTGATAAATAAGAAAGGAGTATATTATGACCTATATAAGTCTAATAATAAAAAAGATGAGGTGTTTATATGATTAATAGCAATAAAGAATATAAAAGGGTAGTGTTTTGTATGGTGCCTTATTGGCCACCGTTGTTACCACCACAAGGGTTAGCACGAATTAAACAGTATATAGGTGAAAGTGGATATAACTGCAAAACATTTGATGCAAATATTGAAGTTGAGTTTAAAGAAATATGTGATGAATATTTTAAGAAAATAAACGAGTGTGTTCCTAAGACGAAGCAAGGCAACATTTTTGATTTAGGATACGTAGTCTTAAGAAATCAAATGATGGGGCATGGAAAATGTACTAAGAATGAACAGTATATTAATATGATGCGAGCACTATTCAAGCGAAATTTTCAGTCAGATATTAATGAGGAAGATGTATATGGATTTAAAGAGATAATAGATAAATTCTATCAATTACTCAAAGAATACATAGCAAATATCATTGAAAAGGAAAGACCAGATGTAATAGGATTATCTGTTTATTCTGATAATTTGCCAGCATCTATGGTTGCCTTTGAATATATAAAATCAATAGCGCCTAATATTATAACAATAATGGGAGGGGCAATATTTGCTGGAGAATTAATTGAGAGTAGTCCTAATTTTAATGATTTTGTCGAAGAAACAGGAAGATATATTGATAAAATATTGATTGGGCAAGGAGAACAATTGATATTGTCATTTTTAAAAGGGGAACTTGATGATAATCAAAAAATATATCATAGCAGAGAT
The DNA here is from genome assembly GCF_000145275.1 of Clostridium cellulovorans 743B. Taxonomy (NCBI): domain Bacteria; kingdom Bacillati; phylum Bacillota; class Clostridia; order Eubacteriales; family Clostridiaceae; genus Clostridium; species Clostridium cellulovorans. The sequence goes on along the minus strand of NC_014393.1, from coordinate 2,699,359 downwards.
ATACCTAATGGAGTTATTGATATTTCTCATATATGTACGCCTAATATGACTGACTTTAAAATTGAACAATATCCTTATATTGGAACATATGCTTCAAAAGGATGTCCCAATAAATGTAGTTTCTGTACTGTAGTAAGAAATTTTGGTGAATATCAAGAAAGAGATATAGATACAACGATTAATGAAATTAAATTCTTACAAGAAAAATATAAAAAAAGGGCATTCTTCATGCTGGATTCTTTGATGAATCCGTATATTACCAATTTATCTAATGGAATTATACAAGAGGATCTATCTATATATATAGATGGTTATCTGCGTATTAGTGAGGAGGTATGCGACATAACTAAGACCATGCTATGGAGAAAGGGGGGAATCTATCGCGTAAGAATAGGGGTAGAAAGTGGATCACAACATGTATTAGATTTAATGAGTAAAGGAATTTCGGTTGATCAAACACGTAATGCATTGGCAAGTCTTTCTTATGCCGGTATTAAAACAACAACATATTGGGTAATCGGACATCCGGGTGAGACAGAAGAAGATTTTAATCAGACATTAAAATTGCTAGAGAGTTGTAAGGATGATATATGGCAAGCAGAATGCCATATATTTGAATATTTCTATGATGGACAACCTTCAAACAATGAGTGGGAACTTAGTAGAGAGTTATTATATCCAAAAGATGTAAGTGATTTATTAGTTTGTAAATCATGGACTTTAAATACATTACCTTCAAGAGAAACTTCTTTAGAGAGAGTTGCGATATTTGCAGAGAAATGTAGAGAATTGGGAATACCAAATCCTAATACAATAAGTGAAATAAATTATGCTGATATTAGATGGAAAAATTTACACAGTAATGCAGTTCCATCATTGATAGAAATACAAGATATCAAGTTTAATGAAGATAAGAGTAAACTAGGAAATGTTAGGCTTGCTGAAAGTAGAATAGAAAGTATAGATTTTAATTTTTAATAGATTCCTTATTTAATGTTGGTTTTAGAAGTTGGTTAATAAGATTTGAGACAAGTTCATTTTAAATATAGTGAGATTTAAATTAGTGAATAGTTAGTGGATTTGGAGTATTTATGTATAAAATATTTGGATGTAAGTGAAAGGTAGGTACTTAATATGAAGAAAATGTATGAACAAAGTAACTTCTGGATTAATTATATTGGAGAAGACCATGATAAATCAGTTATTCGTACTGAGGAGTTTATTGAGCAACAAGGTAATTGTAGCGGCTTTAATAAGCATGAATTCGAAATTAATGATAGAACCTATTCTATAATGAAAAAGATTAGTAACAACTCAGATGTATTAACACTTACTATTTTGACCAGTGCTCTTGAAATCTTAATTCATAAATACAGTGGATGTAAAGATGTAACAATAGGCATGCCTATATATAATCAAAATGATAATTATGATTATATAAATAAAGTATTACTTATAAAAAATAACATTTATAATGAAAATTCATGTTCTATGATTCTCAATTCCACTAAAGATTTAATTAATAAAGCCGTTGCTAATCAAAACGCCCCTCTTAATGAGTTATTTGATATTACAGCAATATCAAATAATTTATTTGATATTGCTGTAATACTAAAAAATATACAAGATATAAATTACTTAGATGACTCAAAATATAGTATTTGTTTTGTATTTGATGATAGTGGTAGCAATTTGTCATGTGAAATTTTTTATGATGAACAAAAGTACAAGTCTTCATATATAAGGACAATTTCAAAGCACTTCATTTTTGTATTAGATAAGTTAGTTGATAATCCTGGTAAAAACATTCAAGAAATTAATGTTGTTGATCATGATGAGATGGATTTAATGTTAAATGTTTTCAATGGTAAGATAGAAGAAATAAGAGATATTAATTTGATTGATATATTTAAGAATATTGTAAATGAATATCCTAATAAAATTGCCGTTAAATATATTGAGAAGAACATTACATATAAAGAAATTGATGAGAAATCAGATAAGGTTGCAAAAAAGTTAATAGAATGTGGCGTGAATATGAATGATGTTATTGCTATATGTTGTAAGTCAGGAATAGATTTTGCTGTGTCAATATTTGGAGTTTTAAAAGTTGGAGCTACATATCTTCCAATTGATTTTGAACAGCCATGCGATAGGATAGAAATTATTATTAAAGATTGTAAATCTTCTAAAGCTATTTGCGACAAAGAGGCAGCAGATGTTTTTAAAAATATTAAAGTATCCGTAGTTAATATTGATGAAATAAATGATGTAAAAAGCGAATGGAAATATAAGAAGTATAATGATAGCAATTTAGCTTATATAATATATACTTCAGGAACTACAGGTATTCCTAAAGGGGTTAAGATACAGCATAAGAGCATTGTAAATTATATATTATGGAGAAATCAACAGTATTCAATAAATAGCGAGGATGTAATATTACAAACGCTTTCATCAGCATTTGATGGTTATGTATCAAACTTCTATTCAGCATTATTATCTGGTTCTACCTTAATATGTGCCAGTCGAGAAGAGCGGATAGATATGAAAAAATTGGTTAATATAATTACTAGTTGTAAAGTAACTAATATTAGTATTGTACCTACGCTTTTTAATAATATTTTAGATTGCATAGAAACATCTGGATTAACGTCTTTAAAATCTGTTGTATTTGGTGGGGAAAAAATTGGTAAAAGCACTATTGAGATAGTAAAAGAAAAAATACCTCATATAGTTTTATATAATGAATATGGTCCAACTGAGTGCTGTGTTGCTACCTCATATAATAAAATTTCAGGAATTGAAGATGTGTCGAGTATTGGAAAACCAATTCCTAACTCCAATATTTTTATTCTTAATAAACAAAATGATTTGATACCTATTGGATTTGTTGGTGAATTATGTATTTCTGGAATAGGACTATCAACTGGTTATGTTAATAACACTAAATTGAATCAATCAAAGTTTATTATTAATAAGTATTCAAATTCTATAATGTATAAAACTGGTGATATGGCTTACTGGAATAAGGATGGAAGTGTATCAATACTAGGAAGAATGGATAATCAAATAAAAATTAGTGGATATAGAATAGAGTTGGAAGAAATAGAAAGCGTTATTAGAACTATTCCAGATGTTATTGATGTATCAGTTATTGTAAATAAAAATATCTCAAATGAAGATACATTAAATGCATATTTGAAATTAAAACCTACTATCAATAATGATAGTATAAGGAAGGTTCTTTCAGAAAAGTTGCCATACTATATGATTCCTTCACGTTATTATATAGTTGAAGAATTTCCTAGTACCATTTTTGGCAAACTAGATAAGATTAAATTAGTTCAGATAGGTAAAGAGTTAAACTTTGATTTGGATGATAAGGAGAATTATACAGATATTCAAAAGAGACTCTATACTATTTGGAGTTGTATATTAAACCACGATAATTTTGGCAAGAATGATGGATTTTTTTTACTAGGAGCAGATTCACTAAAAGCTACAAAGCTTTGTATAAAAATAGAAATGGAATTTAATATAAGTATGGATGTTATTGACATATTTTCAAATGACACCATATGTTTGCAAGAAGAATTTATTAATTCTAAAATAATGCCATAAGAAGATAGTTTGAAATTTTGTTCTGAGTTGCTACAAACACTAGTTAAAACAAAATATAAACTTTAACGTTAATTTAGCAAGCTAGTATAAATAAATCCATGCTATTTTATCAATCACCAATAAGCCAGTTTTTATTTAAACTCGCTTCAATAAGTAGGGGTTGCTTTGCAACCCCTATCGTTTTTAATAATTGAATATTATTACCACTGAAAAACTCTCCTGGAATTTTTCAAGAAATGAGACAACATGTCCCTCAATTTTTTATTGAGGTTCATTGCCAAAAATCCAATAGAAATAACGAACTCAGAAGTTTCTCTGAGCCTAGAGGCTATTCTGTTTAATTCATAAGCTAATTTTCCTTCATCAAACTTGCCTTCAACAATATTTCTATCACAAATATCAACATACTCCTGACGTTTATCGGTAGTAACAGACTGTTTTGGACGTCCTAAAGCAGATATATTGTTATCCTTACAGTAGCCTAAGTTTTTCCTATTTCTATAGATTTTATCGAAAAGAATCCTTTGAGGATAACAGCCATATTTTTGTCTATAAGCTTCAACAACTGTTTGTAAACTTTCACATTCATTATAAGCATCCCAGCTAAGCTTCTCAATTCTTACAAAACCATCTACAACACTAATTTCAACCTTAGCATCAAACTCCATTTTTGCTTTCGCCTTACCTCTGACAATAGGTCTAACATATGGTTGTTCAATACCAACTATTCTATCTTCAACACTAAGTTTTTGATTTTTAAGAATGTAGTTTTGTTGCATAAAAAGTTCTTTGATTACATTAAAAAATTTAAGTTGTCTAAAATTTAAAGACTTACCTTTTGTAATGAATCCTTCTATGTATCGTATATTTGTAGCAATATAACCTAATAGCTTTTATAAGTTTTTTACTGTTTTGTTCTTTGATTTTGAAGTTAACAAAAAATCTCTTCTAGACTTTTGTCTATAGGTTCTAGGTTTTTTGCCATCCTTCGAATTATTAAGTTGGTTTATAATTTTTTCAAGGTGTTCTCTCTCTTGGTTTAGAAGATTAAGATCCTGAGGAAATGCAATGTTTACTGGTGTACATGTAGCATCAATAACTAAGGTTCCAGAGTTAGGTGGATCATTATTATCATCATCATTGTTATTTTTGTTTTTTTATTATTAGTTCGTAGTAATTTAAGCCGAAGGCTGCTTATTGGAGATGTGCTTGGAAAAAAAGAGATATATTATGACTTCAAATTACATGCATTAGTTGCTTTAGATGGATATATCACAGAATTCTCTATTACTGATGCAAACGCCGATGATAGAGACGCAGTCTGGGAACTTACAGATAATTCAGCGGTTAATACACTAATAGGTGATAAAGAATATATATGCCCCAAAATTGCTTCTCAATTAAAAAAATAATGGGTATTAATCTTTTAATCATAAATCGTAATAACAGTAAATTTAAATTTTTAAAAACACTTAGGCAACTCATATTCAAGGCTCGTCGTAGAATAAAAACTACTTTTTCTCAGCTCTCCGAACAATTGAATATACAGAGGTGCTTGCAAAGCCAACTTTGAGCTTTGCTGCAAGAGTAGTAAATAAAATATTAGCTCATAATCTCTGTTATTTTATAAATAAAATCTTAAATATAGGTATAGATACAGCAAAGATTAATATTGGGATAATAATTCCTGAGAATCTAGTAGAATTTTTATCAGGATAAGTCTCCTCAAGCATACGGAATAAATATCCTATTAATAAAAACTTATCCGTTAGCACAACAGGTTAATATTCTTTAGTTCCAAATACATATAATAAGGAAGCATAATCTTACCACTAAGAAACCGAGTAAACCCAGAATGATACAACCCTAAAATACCATAATATAGTTCAGGTCGTTCTAGGTTATCAGTTTTTCTAAGTTTAATTATTTTCTCAGCAGTAGTTCCCTCAGGAAGATTTTTATAAGGTTTTTGATAAAGATTGAAAATAGAACTTGAAAATATCTGAAAAAGATAATACAAATCTTTTATATGCTTTTTAATCGAAATAATGTACATCTAAATTTAAAGCACCTATTATCTTTTCTAAATTATCTGAGTTTATAACACCACCAACTTCATATCTACATAAACTAGAATATCCAATCCCACACCTAGCAGCAAACTGACGCTGAGTTAATCCATTAAGCATCCGTAACTTAATTATTTTCTCAGCCAAAGTATTTTCAGGCAAATCCTTATATGCTGCAAATGAGCCTGTTTCAACGGTTTCAAACACTTCTCTAAAAGTTGTAGTTTTGTTCACCTTGCTAATGCCAAGTTAATGACAACCTACTATCCATTAGAAAAATTAAGAAAAATTCCAGGCTTAGAGTTTGCTAAATTTGCTGATCCGTATGCTGGTGGTGTAGGAAATTCTATAAGGTATTTAGCTGTTTCCCCAAGAACTAACGATATGAGAGTTAGGGGACTAGATAATTTATTTGTAGCTGGAGAAAAGAGTGGATTATTTGTAGGACACATTGAAGCTATGGCAACAGGATCACTAGCGGGATATAATGCGGTTAGGTATGGTATAGGTATGCCCCTTTTAACTCTTCCTATTAGCACAGCAATTGGAGATATGATTTCTTATGAAAATTACAGGGTTTCTACTATTGATGGAAGGAAAAATAGATATACTTTCTCAGGCGCTGAATATTTTGCTAGGATGAAGTCTTTAGGTCTGTATTCTCTTGATGATGAAGAAATTAAAAGAAGAGTTGAAAAGAATAACTTGACAGATATATTTAAGATTAAGTTGATTTAAAAGCCCAGTCATGGGCTTTTATTATGTTATAAATCAGGAGCACAAATTGCCTCTGAAAAGCTTGGTTTCAATTTAGCTCTGAAAACCTACGAGATTTATTTCTTAACTTTTGTAGTAGAATGAGGTTTTACAGAGTTAGGAAGTCCTTATTTCGAGTCATTGATAAAATTCGTAAAGAGTTAAATTAATGAGAACTTATCTGTTAGTATAATAGGTTAATTTAGTATCTACCTTATTATACCAACTCCAATATTCATATATTTCTAAATTTCATACAGATTAAGTAAGTGAACCTATTTTAATTGTTTATATAAGGCGTATATAAAAAATATTCTACACGACCTTATAGTTTTTGGAATTTGTTACAAAAATAACTTTAAATTATGTGTAATATATTGAAACTTACAACAATGTTAACAGATGATATAATGTTATATGTCATTATAAAAAAATAACAAAATTAGCAAAATGAGAGGTGGGCATGTTTATAGATTTTGCTAGCTTTGGCACTAGGGTTTTAAAATTATCTTAAGATCAACCTTATTGGGCAAAATAATTTACATCTAAATTTAAAGCATGTATTATCTTTTCTAAATTATCTGAGTTTAAAACACCACCAAGATCATATCTACATAAACTAGAATATCCAATCCCACACCTAGCAGCAAACTGACACTGTGTTAATCCAAGAATCAGCTGTAACTTAATTATTTTATCAGCAAAAGTATTTTCGAGCAAATACTCATATATTGTAGACGAACCTGTTTCAACAGTTTCAAACACTTTTCTAAAGGTTGCAGTTTTATTGATTTTGCTAATGCCAATCTAATGTCCACTTATTATCTATTAGAAAAACTAAGAAAAATCCTAAGCTTTGAATTTGCTAAGTATTCAGATCCATAGGCAAGAGGAATATGGAATTCTATAAGATATTTAGCAGTATCTCCTAGAACAAATGATATGAGAGTTAGGGGACTTGCTAATTTATTTGTTGATGGAGAAAAGAGTGGACTATTTGTAGGTCACATTGAAGCAGTGGTAACTGGCGCATTAGCTGGATGTAATTCTGTTAGGTATGGTATAGGTATGCCCCTTTTAATGAAGAGCTATATGTTGAAAAATAAAAAGCATTGCTTCCTTTTTAAATTAATGAACCGTTAATTAATAAAGTGAAATGATAAATCAACTGTGTAGAACACTTAAAATTCATATTATATCAAAAGTGCTATTTTAAAAAATACTTTACAATCAACTGAAATCGTGATAAATTATCCACTATAGAATATATAATACACTATAGTGTTTTGGAGGTACATATGATTTCAACTAGTGAAACTATAAGTAGGAATATTAAAAGGATTCGGCAAGAAAGAAATCTTACATTGGATGATTTAGCTATATTAACTGGTGTCAGCAAGAGTATGCTAAGTGAAATTGAACGTTGCACAAAAAGTCCCACAATATCTGTACTTGAAAAAATATGTGATGGGATTAATGTTCCACTAGCTCAACTTACGCATACTGAAATGCCTCAAGTATCTGTTATTACAAATGATACCGTTAAAAACTATTCTGCGTGGAAGGGATTTGAATTATTTGTTTTGTTTGAATTTAGTCCCGATAAAAAATTTGAAATATTTCGTCATGTAATTGCTCCTCATTCTGAACGTAAGTCCGAGCTACATGAAGCAGGTATCAGAGAATATATTATCTGTACAAAGGGTGTTTTTAGTATACAAATTGGAGATAAAACGTTCAATTTACAAGAAGGTGAAGCACTACAGTTTCTTGCAAATTGCAAGCATAAATATTTCAACTCAACAAATCAAGAGGTAAATATTATTATGCTTCTATATCATGAATAGAAAGGTGGATCATATTATGATTAACTTTATGAAGAGAATAATTAGGTTAATATTTGGCCTTTTTTTATATGCATTAGGCTCTTTCTTAACTATACAAGCTAATATAGGATTAGCCCCTTGGGAAGCATTTAGTATGGGTGGTACATATCTGACGCGTATATCGTATGGAAATATTGTTGTCATTACTGGTGTTATTATCATTTTAATTGATTTCGTGTTTAAAGAAAAAATTGGATTTGGTACAATTCTCAATGCTATATTAATAGGAAAGTTTGTGGATTTGATTCAATTTGTCAACATTATTCCAAGGATGTCCAATTTGGGGCTTGGTTTATTAATGCTCCTGTTGGGACTATTAATTATCTGTATTGGAAGTTATTTTTATATTGGTGTATCCCTTGGATGTGGTCCCCGTGATGCACTCATGGTGGCACTTGGAAAACGCATGCCAAAAGTACCCATAGGAGCAATAAGAACATTAATAGAAGGTACCGTACTTATTATTGGATGGCTGTTGGGTGCAAAAATTGGCATTGGCACAATAATATCTGTATTTGGCATTGGGCTTATTTTGCAATTCACTTTCAAATTACTACGTTTTGATGTAAAAAATATCAAGCACGAGAGTGTAACTGATACATTAAATCAATGTCACTGAAGCGCAAATAATTGTAGAGTATTCTTACAAAATAAACTTGGGGATTTGCCAAGAGAATATCAAATAAAATATTATCTCATAATCTTTGCTATTTCATAAATAAAACTTTTAATATAGGTATAGAATTATTAAATAAAGAATTAGTATTCGGATAGTAAATTCCAAAACAGTATAGCTGTCAATAGGATAGGCCTATCCAAAATCGTGGTATAAATATCCTTCTAATAAAAACTTATCTGTTAGCACAGTTATACTTAAACTATAATTGTAGATATAAATAATTGAGGTGTAGAAATGAATAGAAGTGATTTGATTGAATTTGTTAGACCGTATTATAAAAACAAAGATATTATGCATAACTTACAACATATAGAATTAATAATAAAAACTATTGATAAAGTAATAAAAGCAGGTAAGTATGTTGTAGAGTATGAAAACTTGATATATGGTGCTTATTTCCATGGCGTAATTAGCACTAATGAAAATGAAATGCGAAGTTGGTTAAGTGATAAAAAAGTACCCTTAGAGAGAATTGAAAGGATTATTACAATCGCATCAGAATCCTTTAGACAAGAAATTCCAACAACTCTTGAAGGCAAAATATTACATGATTCTCATCAAATAGAAGGGGGTAAGGTGTATTTCATAACAAAATGTCTAATTACTGGAACGTTAAGGGGACAAACTTTATTAGAAACAATAAACTATGTTGAAAAGAATGTATTATATAATGGGGATTGTTATTTACCAGAAACTAAACCTATTTGGAAAGAAGCAAATAAATTTGCTGAGACATATATAAAGGAATTGAAAGACGGCATTATTTAATTAATGAGAAGAAACTATAAGTTTATTTATAAGTAAAAAGGAATCAATATGTATTAAGGAGGACAGTATGGTTAAAATAGGATGTTTAGCTAGGTTTTTTAATAGGTATGAAAGCGAGGTGAAATTCGCAAAAGAAAATGGGTTTGATTTTATGCAGCTTTGGTATGATAATAGAGGCTTATGTTTACATGAAGATGATAAAGACTTTATAAAGACTATAAATAAGCATAGATTTCCTACAATTATTCATGCAGTATTAAACATTAATGAATTTGATGAACATATACCTAAGTTACTTGAGATACTAAAAAAATTACAACATAAAGAGTTGATAGTTCATCCAATTTGTGAAAACAAACTTATAAATAAAAATACTTTAGATGAATTGAATAGAAAAGTTAAGTTTGCTTTAAATTTACTAAATAAAGAAGGGATAACGTTATATTTAGAAAACAATAGTAAGTTAGATCCAATATTTACTGATACTAATGAAATAGAACTAATGTTTAATGCTAACAAGACTCTGGAATTTTTATTGGATATTGCACACATAGATAGCATAAATCACTTAAAGGAAATGGTTAATATAAGGAAACCCAGCATTTTACATATAGCTGATAAACATTTTAATGTGGTTCATGAGCATTTGCCCATTGGACAAGGAGAAATAGATTTTAATTTTATATTCAGTAATATCCTTGAAAATTATGAAGGAAAAATAATATTGGAGATTGTAAATACTGATTTAGATATAGTAAATTCTCAGAAAGTAATAGCTGATATTTTGAAAAAATGATGCAAAACAATAGGAATATTGAAAAGAATTATGAAAGTCAGTTTATCTTGAAAATGTATTTTTTACACAAAATTAAGCGAAAATGTGATATGCTTAGTATGTTCTTTTTTAGGCTAGTTTTAGAGATAAATACTTAATGACGAGGAGTGATTTTTATGCATCTATGGATCGTAATGGTAATTGTATCTGGCATCTTATTAGGCTTTTGGGACGTAACCAAAAAGAAAGCCTTTGAAAAAAACTCAGTAGTAACAGTCTTAACTTTCTACTCGCTATTTTGTTTTTTATTGGTATCTTTTGAATTTAGTAATGCAGTTAATATATATTTAGATAAGATATTTATAATTTTTATTAAGACTTTTGTTGTATTTATAGCTTGGGTATTAAGCTTTTCAGCAATTAAACATTTGCCTATAAGTGTTATAACTCCCTTTGATACATTGAATCCAATGTTTTCTATTATTTTTGGGATAGTTATATTAAGTGAGAGACTTAGTTCATTTCAATACATAGGAATAATAATCATGTTAATTTCTTATTATTTCATTGGAAAAGTAGGATCAAAAGAAGTAATTAAAATATTTAATAATAAGTATTTCTATTTTATGCTAGGGTCTGCACTTTTGAATGCAGTAAGTGCTACAATCGATAAAATAGCACTAAAATCAATAAATCCTGGACAAATGCAATTTTGGTTTACTTTTTTTATGTTCTTATTTAATGCTAGTACATTAGCATATTTACGGGTAAGAGGAAAAGAGAAGAATAGTATTAAACTTGATTTGTATATCCCTCTTATGAGTGTGTTATTAATAATTTCTGACAGGTTGTATTTCACTGCAGTTAATATTCCATCAAGTCAAATTTCGATAATTATGCCTCTTAGGAAAATATCAATTTTCATATCCGTGATTGTTGGTGGGCTTATATTTAAAGAGAAGAATCTTAAACGAAAATTTAGCTATATTTGTTTTTTGATTTTGGGTATTGTATTTTTATTTATAAAAAAATAATCATGACATACTGATCACTTTATTCAAGAATAAGCTTTTTATAATAAAAACTTAATTTTTATAACCTATAAAATAATAAAAGATAAGGCAGCCTATAGTATTTAAAAACCAATAGGATGCCTTAAAAATTATATTTTTAAAAGTATAAACAAATATGTTCATGATGAAGTTATTTACTAATAGAATATATTTATTTATACGCATATATCACTGTATTATCTTATATTACAAAATAGAACATTCACTAATAAAGTCTATTCTAGAATGTGTATAGTGTTTTATGGATCAATGTAGTTTTTTGTAAGTTTAACTCCAGAAAAAGTTAAGAAAAAGATTGAAAATGAAGAAAACTCAGATTTAGTCTATGATGAAATTAATGATATTGGAAATGGCAAATATTATGGAACTTTAATATTTGAAAGATTTTTTATGAGAGTAAGCAATAGTGTAACTTTGACTGTTTTATTTAATAATCTAGATGGAAAAACACAAGTAAAAGCTATTCATACTGGAAGTTCACCAGGAGAGACCTTTAATTTTCATTGGGTTATGGCAGAAGATTTTCCTTATACTATTAAATTACACCAGAGAAGTGCATTATTAATTAATCTTATAAAAGAAGCTCTCAAAATCGTATTAACGAAATTTTTAAGTGGTAAAAAAACATGAATTTTGAATATGATTATAATTATGTAAAGAGCTTTAAGAAAAAATATTAGAGATATATTATAACGCCCCTTTGACTAATTTTATTTTATCTGTTGTATTATCCAATTAAAATTGATACAATGGTTAATATTATAAATGAATAAAAGAGGGGAATTAAAATGCAAGAAGTAGTACAATCAGTAGATAGAGCCCTTTGTATTTTAGAGATATTATCTGATTATGAGGATGGATTGGGAATAGCTGAGATTAGTGAAAAAGCAAATTTACATAAAAGTACAGTATATAGATTTTTAAATACGCTAATATATAAGGGATATGTAACTCAAGATACAAGTACAAGCAAGTATCTTCTAACATTAAAATTATTTGAATTAGGTAATAAAAGAATCGAGAAAATGAATTTAGTGACTGTTGCTCAGCCTTATCTAAGAGAACTTATGAAAAAAACTGATGAAGTAATTCATTTAGCTGTTAGAGAAGATAATGAACTTATTTATGTTGCTAAAGTTGAACCTAAAAAGTCTATAATTATGTATACTCGTATTGGGATGAGAAAGCCAATGTATTGTACAGCTATGGGTAAAGCAATAATGGCAGAATTGACTGAAGAAGAAGTGAAAAATATATGGGACACAAGTGATAGAAAAGTCTACACTGATAATACTATAGTTAACTTAAGTGAACTGAAAAACAATTTAAGAGAAGTACGTTCCAAAGGCTATGCGATAGATGACCAAGAAGTTGAAAATGGAATAATATGCATGGGAGCTGTAATCAAAGATTACAGAAGTAAAATATGTGGGGCTATTAGTGTTTCAGGAACTATTATGAGCGTAGATGAAGAGAAAAAAGAAATTATTGCAGAAGAACTTTTACAATGTGCAAATAAAATATCAAAGGATCTTGGATATAATATTTAACTACTAGATGTTCACACAGTAGGAGCAACGAATATAAATTATAGGGATTAAAGATACATATATATAAATCAATAATTGAGATTAAAAAACAAATCATTGTCATGTAAATATTGGCAGCGGTTTGTTTTTTTATTTCAAATGCAAGAATAGTTAAACAAAAAACAATAAAAAAATTCTACAAATTTTTTATTATCTACTTGAAAAATGAAACTGCGTATCGTATAATAGTATTAAGTTCACGATGTGAAACGCTAATCCATAATGCGAGCGATTACTGGGGGGTAATATAGCAACTTATGTTGCTGTGCTTGTTATAGTTATATATTCTTTATAAGGTGTAAATTTAAAATAAAGAGTAGCTATGGAAGCGTATTACTGATAAAGGTAATAATAAAATTAATATTTTTAATATGAAAAACATTTAGGAGGTGTGAAATGGAAACTAGATATGCGAATCATCCAGATGACTCAAAAAAGTATGATACTGAAGAGTTGAGAAAACATTATCTACAAGAGAAGATTTTTGAAAAAGATCAGATAAGTCTGACTTATAGTCATGTAGATAGAATAATATTTGGTGGAGCTATGCCTGTAGAAGAAAAACTTTCTTTAGAGGCAGCAGAGGAATTAAGAGCAGATTATTTCTTAGAAAGAAGAGAAATGGGTGCTATTAATGTAGGTGGCTCTGGAGTGATTATTCTTGATGGAAAAAAATATCAACTAGATAAATATGAAGGTATCTATGTAGGAATGGGAACAAAAGAAATTCAATTTGTTTCATTAGATAAAAACAATCCTGCAAAATTTTACATAAATTCTGTACCTGCTCATACATCGTATCCAACAGTGAAAATAGATAGAAATAAAGCTGTGATTGCAGACTTAGGTACCCAAGAAAATATGAATAAGCGAACAATTTATAAATTTATTCATCCAGAAGTTTGTGAAAGCTGTCAACTATCTATGGGCGTTACTATGTTAAAAGAAGGTAGCGGTTGGAATAGTATGCCTTGTCATACACATGAAAGAAGAATGGAAGTGTATTTTTACTTTGATTTACCAGAAGATCAAAGAGTATTCCATTTAATGGGCCAAGCTCAAGAAACTAGACATATAGTAATGGCTAATGAACAAGCCGTAATATCCCCAAGTTGGTCAATTCATGCTGGTATAGGAACTAGCAATTATACTTTTATATGGGGAATGTGTGGAGAAAATAAAACTTTTGATGATATGGATAATCTAGCAACAAAAGATTTAAAATAGATTTTAAAAACCTTTTCTCTAAAAAGGCACCTATAGTATGGTGTAACTCATTGATTAAATAGAAATACAAAAAGTTAAAAAATAATTTTAATATTGTAAACCATAAGGGAATAATCTCTATTTCCCTAAAAAATATATCTCTAAAAAAAGAATATATATCTCTAAAAAAGAATATCTCAAAAAAATATCTCAATAACACGTAACACAATAACACAAACAAATTCAGAATCAAACACGTTTAACACACTTAAATTATGGAGGGAAAGTTCAATGAACATAATTAACAATTTTTCATTAGAAGGCAAAATTGCATTAGTAACAGGCGCTGCTTATGGTATTGGATTTGCTCTTGCAAAAGCTTGTGCTGAAGCTGGAGCTACAATAGTATTTAATGATATAAACCAAGATTTAGTTAACCAGGGAATAAAAAGTTATGAAGAACTAGGAATAAAAGCACATGGTTATGTATGTGATGTTACAGATGAAGATGCTGTAAATGAACTAGTTGCAACAATAGAAAAAGAAGTAGGAATAATTGATATATTAATCAATAACGCTGGAATAATCAAACGTATTCCAATGTTAGAAATGAAAGCAGAAGATTTTAGAAAAGTTATAGATGTAGATTTAAATGCTCCATTTATAGTAGCTAAAGCAGTAATTCCAGGGATGATTAAAAAAGGTCACGGAAAAATAATCAACATATGCTCTATGATGAGTGAATTAGGAAGAGAAACTGTAGCAGCTTATGCAGCAGCTAAGGGTGGACTTAAGATGTTAACAAAGAATATTGCATCTGAATATGGTGAATACAATATTCAATGTAACGGAATTGGACCTGGATATATAGCTACACCACAAACTGCACCACTTAGAGAAGTTCAAGCAGATGGTTCAAGACATCCATTTGATCAATTTATAGTTGCAAAAACTCCAGCAGCACGTTGGGGAACTCCAGAAGATTTAGCAGGTCCAGCTGTATTCTTAGCATCTGATGCATCTGACTTCGTTAACGGTCACATTTTATATGTAGACGGTGGTATTTTAGCTTACATTGGAAAACAACCAAAATAGGGGGTAGGACAATGAAAATAGCTTTAATAAATGAAAATAGCCAAGCATCAAAAAATGGTTTAATCTACGAAACCTTAAAGAAAGTAGTAGAACCAAAAGGACATGAAGTATTTAACTACGGAATGTATAGTGCTGAAGATGAGGCTCAATTAACATATGTTCAAAATGGCATATTAACAGCTATATTATTAAATTCAGGGCTGCAGATTATGTAATAACTGGATGTGGAACAGGAGAAGGCGCAATGCTTGCTGCTAATTCATTTCCAGGAGTATTATGTGGTCACATAGTAGATCCATCCGATGCATATATGTTTGCACAAATTAATGATGGGAATTCTATATCATTACCTTTTGCAAAAGGATTTGGATGGGGAGCAGAATTAAATTTAGAATATATCTTTGAAAAACTATTCCAAGGCGAAAGTGGACAAGGATATCCAAAAGATAGAGTTATACCAGAACAAAGAAATAAAAAGATTTTAGATGAAGTAAAAATAGTAACCCATAAGGATATGATTACTATTTTAAAAGAAATAGATCAAGCCTTATTAAAAGGTGCTGTTAGCGGGCAAAAGTTTAAGGAATACTTCTTTAATAATTGTCAGTGCAAGGAGATAGAGTCTTATATAAGAAGCATATTAGAATAATAAGCTGATAAGACACATCTAATATAGTAGAAAAGTTAAGAGCGGACATGAATAATCCGCTCTTTTCTTTATATATGAAGGCTTTTATATCATGTTTCGTTTTCGCTAACATAAACAATTAAATTATGATGGGAGTGAATTATAATGTCGAGTATTTTAAATGAGTTTTCAATGGATTTTTTTAGATTGGATGGAAAGGTAGCTATAGTTACTGGTGGAAATACAGGACTTGGCCAAGCTTATGCTATGGCTTTAGCTAAAGCAGGAGCAGACTTAGTAATCACAACCCATGGTACTAATTGGGAAGAAACAAGGAAGTTAATAGAAAACGAAGGTAAAAGAGTTGTATTTGTTCAAGCAGAATTAACTAATAAAGAAGATAGGAAAAAGATAGTAGACGTTTCTATGAAAGAGTTTGGTAGGATAGACATATTAGTAAATAATGCTGGAATTATAAAAAGAGCTCCACTTCTTGAATATAAGGAAGAAGATTGGAATTCGGTAATGGATATAAATTTAAATGCATTATATTTTTTAAGCCAAGAAGTAGTTAAAATAATGGTAAATCAAGGTTCAGGAAAAATAATTAATATTGCATCAATGTTAACATTCCAAGGTGGAAAATTTGTACCAGCATATACTGCTAGTAAACATGGAGTAGCTGGTATAACTAAAGCTTTTGCCAATGAATTAGCATTCAAAAATATTCAAATTAATGCTATAGCACCAGGATATATAAAAACAGCTAATACTGGACAAATAAGAGAAGATGAAAAAAGAAATAAAGAAATTTTAGATAGAATTCCAGCAGAAAAGTGGGCTGAGCCATTTGATTTAATGGGTGCAGTTGTATTTTTAGCAAGTAAAGCATCTGACTATGTTAATGGTCATATCCTTGCAGTTGATGGTGGCTGGTTAGTAAGATAGTGAAAGTTATCTTTGGTTAATACTTGCTGTATTAAGTAAATTATAAAAATTTCTCGAAACACTTGATTACATTTTGATATATATTTGAACAATAAAAGTTTTAGAAGTAAAATGTTAATAATAAAAAATAATAGATTGAAAGCGAGGCAAGAATATATGGATGTTATTACTATAGGTGATGCAATGATAGCAATGTGTCCTAAAGCAAAAGGTCCAATAATATTTTGTAACACTTTTGAAAGAAAACTAGGTGGAGCAGAACTAAATGTTATAATAGGTTGTGCAAGATTAGGTATTCAATCAGGTTGGATAAGCCGACTTGGAAATGATGATTTTGGTAAATATATAATGAAAACTGTAAGAGGAGAAGGTATTGATATTTCAGAAGTTAAACTTGTAGATAATTATCCAACATCAGTATATTTTAGAGAAGTCTTAGCAGATGGCTCTAGCAGATCCTTTTATTATAGAGAAAAATCACCTACAAGTACAATGAAATGTGAAGATCTAAATGAAGAATATTTCAAGAATGCAAAAGTACTACATATTACAGGTGTATTTCCTTCAATAGCTAAGAATAATCAAGAAATAATATTAGAAGCAGTTAAACTAGCAAAAAAACATGGTTTAGTTATATCCTTTGACCCTAATATAAGACTAAAAATGTGGACTAAAGAAGAAGCGAAGTCTTATATTGAAAAGATATTACCTAATGTAGATATCTTATTGATTGGCGATGAAGAGATAGAAATTCTTTTAGGAGAAGTATCTATACCAGATGCAATAAAAACTTTTCATTATTATGGCATAGGAAAGGTTATTGTTAAAAAAGGAGCTAAAGGTGCAGTAGGATCAGATGGTAAAAATGTTTACGAAGTTGATGCTATTAAACCAAAAGCTTTAGTTGACACAGTTGGAGCTGGAGATGGTTTTGCAGCAGGATTTTTAACATCAATGATTAAGGGTGAAACTTTAGAAAATTGTGTTAAGTTTGCAAATGCAGTAGGATCTTTAGTTGTTGGTGTTGAAGGTGATAATGAAGGATTACCCTGCTATGAAGATGTTCTAGTACATTTAGGACAAGCTAAGAAAATAGAACGTTAGAGAAAATATTGAAATTTATAGATGTATCATAGTTAGTTTTGATATAAAGAAACAAAAATGAGGTGTAAATAAATGTTTGAAAAAATTTATAGTACTTTAAAAGAAGAAAAAGCTGTAGCTGTTATAAGAACTAAAACTTATGACGAAGCAAAGGAAATAAGTATTGCAGCTATAAATGGTGGAATGAAAATTATAGAAGTAACTATGAGTGTTCCTAATGCTCCTAAATTAATAAAAGAATTAAAAGAAGAGTATAAAGATGCTTGCGTTGGCGCTGGAACTGTATTATCTAAAGATGCTGTAGATCAATGTATTGAAAATAATGCTGATTTCATCGTTTCACCATGTTTTGATGAAGAAGTAATAGTTTACGCAAACCAAAGAAAAGTATTAATAATTCCTGGTTTGATGACAATGTCTGAAGTAAACAATGCTTACAAATTAGGACTTAGATTTATAAAAGTGTTCCCTGGAAATGTTGTTGGAAAAGCATTTATAGGAGCTGCTAAATCTATTTTCCCAGATCTTAGTATAATGCCAACTGGTGGTGTTAATAAAGACAATATAGGTGAATGGATACAAGCAGGAGCTGATTGTAGTGGTATAGGAAGCGATTTAAATAAAATATACAAAAGTAATGGTACTGAAGGTGTGACTGAATATTGCGCCGAAGTTGTTGCTAAAGTAAAAAGTTTATAATTGTCATAAAAGAATGTTTAAATAACATTCTTTTATACTATTAATAGTATTTGAGAAAAAGAGAAATATAGTATTTAAAGTAAGGAGAGGCACTGATGCGAATAGGAGTAAGAGGTCATGATATAGGTAAGTTTTCATTAGATGAATTGGCAACACGTATTAAAGAAAAGGATTTAAAAAGTATACAGTTTGTTATGAAAAAAGCTATAACTGAGTTTGAAGTAACCAA
This sequence comes from Clostridium cellulovorans 743B, assembly GCF_000145275.1. Lineage (NCBI taxonomy): Bacteria > Bacillati > Bacillota > Clostridia > Eubacteriales > Clostridiaceae > Clostridium > Clostridium cellulovorans. The sequence continues at coordinate 2,680,231 of NC_014393.1, read as the reverse complement.
GGGATGTATGACTCCGGGATTAGCTCGTTATATAAAAGAAACTTTCGATAGACATAATGTAGATATAAGTATTCTTGGTTGCTATATTAATATGTCACATCCAGATGATGAGGAGTTACAAGAATTATTAGATTTATTTAAAGATCATATTAGGTTTGCCAGAGATCTTGGCTGCAGTATGGTTGGTACTGAAACAGGAGCTCTTAATAAGGAATATGTATATGGACCAGAAAATCATACAGAAGAAGCATTTCAAAGATGTTTAAATTCTTTAAAAATAATGGTTAGTGAAGCAGAGAAGTTTGGAGTCATGGTTGCTATTGAAGGGGTTGCAAGACACGTAATTAACACACCAACAAAAATGAAGAGAGCGTTAGATGAAATCAATTCAAATAATCTTCAAGCAATATTTGATCCATATAACTTTTTGACAAATGAAAATTATATGAATCAAGATGAACTTATCAAAGAAGCTTTTGAGTTATATGGTGATAGAATAATATTAATTCATGCAAAAGATTTCATAGTAGAAAATGGACAAGTTAAGCAAGTAGCAATAGGAACAGGACAATTTAATTATCCTTTATTATTGTCATTAATAAAATCGAGAAAACCACATATTGATATTATTCTTGAAGGGACAACTCCACAAGATTTAGACAATAGCATAAAATATATTAAAGAAATCTATGATAGAGTATAAGAAATACAACTATTTTAACCTAATTACTTGGGCTAAAATAGTTGCAATTTTTTGTGCATTTTGTATACAATTTTAAAAAGTAGATTTTGTATAAAAACTTCAAAGATTCATTTGTTATCAATGCATAAATAAAAATCTTATTTTTAAAAAGAATAAAAAGTTGTATACTTGTATTCTGTTTGATGAAATTTCTATAACAAATATGTAATTATATATTTTAAAAAAAGAAAAAATGTAATAAAAATATAAAAGTGTTGTATACTAGTTGGGAGGAGTGATATAATCTTTTAGGGGGTGAATTTCGAAAAAACATTAAAGAAATAAAGCTGAATTATCAACATTTATTTTAATAAATCGGCTTGTATCAATGGTTTATTTGATAAGGAGTAAAAATACAAAGATATTAAGATTATAAAGGCGATCTTTTCCAATAATAAAAAAACGTAAAAAAATATAAAAAAAAGTAAAACTAATATACTAATTACTATTGACTTTATAATAGCTAGGTAATATAATAAAGATGTGGAAAGAATACGTTTTCAAGAAATGGAAAATTGAAAGAATAATATAGAAATAGGAGAGGGAATGTCGCAATGAGAGATTATGCAAAATGGATGGCTGATTCAGTCATAGCAAGAAATACTGATTTAACTAGCTACTGGGCTTATGAGTTTGGATTAACTTTAGATGGTATCGCTGAGGTATGGAAACAAACTCAAGACGAAAAGTATTTCAAATATGTAAAAGATGCTATGGATACTTTTATAGGAGAAGATGGAAGTATTAGAGGATATAGAGTAGATGAATATAATATCGATCATTTAAATAATGGTAAAATTGTATTGACTTTATATCAAGCAACTAAGGAAGAAAAATATAAAAAAGCCTTAGAATTATTAAGAACACAAATTAATAATCATCCAAGAACAAGAGAAGGTGTCTTCTGGCATAAAGAAATATATCCAGAACAAATCTGGTTAGATGGATTATATATGGGTGCAACTTTTTATGCAAAGTATGTAAACGAATTCGGGGATGTTGCTGAATTTGATGATATAGCAAAACAATTTGTTATAGCAAAACAACATCTTATAGATGAAAAAACAGGCTTATTATATCACGCTTATGATGATGCTAGAGTACAACCTTGGGCAAACAAAGAAACAGGCTTATCAGCACATTTCTGGAGTAGATCTATGGGGTGGTATGTTATGGCGTTAGTTGATACTTTAGAAGTATTACCTAAAGATAATAAACATAGAGCTGAAATGTTAGAGATATTCCAAAATACTGTTGATGCTTTAATAAAAGTAGCTGACAAAGATAGCCATGTTTGGTATCAAGTATTAGACCAAGGCGATAGAAAAGGTAATTACTTAGAAGCTTCTGGTTCTTCAATGATAGCTTATTCTATATTAAAAGGTGTAAGAATAGGCTTGTTAAGAGAAGATTTAAAAGAATTTGGACAAGCATCCTTTAAAGGTTTAGTAGATGAATTTATTCTTGAGACTAAAGAAGGTAACATAAATCTAAATAAGATTTGTTTTGTAGCTGGACTTGGTGGTAAAGATAACAGAGATGGATCATTTACTTATTACATTAGCGAACCAATAGTTGCAAATGAACCAAAGGGCTTAGGACCATTCATATTAGCAGCTGCAGAAAACAATTTATTAAACTAAAGTTAATAATGATTATTGTAAACTTATTGCAATCATCTTAATTATTATTAAAAAGCACGAAAATAAAAAATGGAGGGAAAAAAATGAAAAAGAAAATTAGCATTAAACATATGATAGGTTATGCATCTATCAACTTCTTAGGAAGTGGATCACAGAATATAGTTCAATTATACCTATTAATATTTTACACATCTCTTTGTAATCTTAGTGTATTACAAGCAGGGTCTATATTCGCAGGTACAAGATTCCTTGATGCTGCTCTAAATCCTATAATGGGGTTCATTACTGATAACTTTGGAAAAACTAGATTAGGTAGACGTTTTGGAAGAAGAAGATTCTTTATATTACTTGGAGCACCATTATCTTTACTTGTGTTTCCAATGATGTGGACAGTTGGTCACTCTTATGCATACTATTTCGGAATCAACATGATTTGGGAAATGGTATTTACTATGGTTATCGTTTCTACAATTGCATTGCCAGCAGAAATGGCACAAACTGCAGCTGATAAAACAAAACTTGTTGCTGCTAAATCTTATTGTGGAACAATAGCTAATATGATATCTTCATTCATACCAGCTCAATTATTCGTAATGTATGGTGAAAATAATCCAGATGCATTCCATTTAACAGGTATTGTTTATGCAGTTATACTTGCACTTTCTTTAGTTGTAGTTTATTCACTTACATTTGAAAGAGCACCAGAAGACATCGTTTACTCAAACGAAGCTCATGGTATAGGACAAGTTTTGAAAAAATTACTATTAGATATCTCTTCAACATTAAAAGTAAAATCTTTCAGAATACATACAATTATGATGCTTTTAATCGGAATTTATAAAAACTTAGCTAATAGCGTATTTACTTATTTCGTAGTTTATTGTTTAGTGTTAAGTAAGTCTGTTACAGGTTATATTTCAGCTTTCTCAACATTAATTTCTTTAGCAACGTTAACATTGTTCGTTGCTCTTGCTTATAAATTTGGCGGACCAAAAACTTTAAGAGTTGCTACTTCACTAGTTGTTTTAGCTGCGCTTGGATTATTTGGATTAACATTCTTAAAAGGTACAAGCTTAATAATTCCAGCTTTAGTTGCAGTTCAAATCATAAATACAGTTGGTAAGGGTGGTGCTGACTATATACCAGTATTCCAATTACCATTCATGGCTGATATTGATGAAGCTGTAACAGGTACTAGAAGAGAAGGTATATTCTCAGGGGTTAATGGAGCTATGTCTAAAATCGCATACGGTGTAGAATCATTATTACTGGGCTTTGGATTACAAGCATTTGGATTTGTTAAAGGTGCTAAAGAACAACCTCAATTAGCTATAGTAGGGGTAGTTATTTTCGCAACTGTAGTTCCAACTGTGTTACTTATTACTACTGTAATTGTTTCAAGAAAATTAAAATTAAATAAAGAAACTCATAAAATTTTAGTTGATGAAGTTAATAGAGTAAAAGCTGGTGGTTCTAAAGCAGATGTTACACCAGAAGCTAGAGAAGCAATCGAAGAATTAACAGGATTTGCTTATGAAAATTGTTTTGGAAACAACAATGTAGGATACCATTCAAAAGCTGCTAACGCATAAAATATAAATATTTAGTGCAAATAAATAATTGATAATATATAGTAGGTAAATGTATCTTATGTTTATCTACTATATTTTTTTATAATATATACGGTTCATTATTGTGGCTACAACCGAAAGTATACGGATATGTTGAAAAAGTAGTATACCTTATGAAGCGTCTCTATTGATTGTTGGTTATAGATAACAGTGTAGTTATTATATAATGAAAAATGAACTTGTAAAATTTTTTTTTGGAGGAGCATTTATGGAACAAAATAAATTTCAGTGGAATCAAAAGCTTTATGATTTTATCGAAGAAAAAGTAAATAAAAACATGCCTATGATAGGTAACTTAATGGAATATAGAATTACAGATGAAAGATATACAAAGCTTATTAAAGAAATCAATGAAGAATACTTTACTCATGTTGATGGAACTTATAAAGGGACAAAGTCAGAACTTAAAAAAGATAAAGAGTATATAGCAAAAGCTTTAATAAGAAATGTTCAAGAAGTAACTTATTATGGTGATGCAATACAAAGAGCTATTGATGAAGCTAATAGTAATAAAGACGGTGGGAAAGTTATAATACCAGGAAGTGAAAATCCTGAAGCTCCTAATGTCTATTATACAGGAGCTATAACATTAAAAAGTAATGTTATACTTGAAATTCAGAAAAATGCAATACTTAGATTTGTTAGAAATAAGACAAATGAATTCTATCCATTAGTATATACTAGATGGGAAGGGGTTGAAATGATGAATTTTTCTCCATTTATATATTCTTATGAAGCTGAAAATATAGCTATAGTTGGGGAAGGGGTACTAGATGGAAATGCTGATGAATTTAATTGGATGCCATGGAAGTTTGGATATTTTAAAGAAGAAGATCAGCAAATTCAAAGAGAAAGATTATTTGAGTTAGGTCAAAAAAATGCTGATGTAAGAACAGAAAGAATATTTGGGGATGATGTTTCCACTATAAGACCACCATTTATTCAACCATATAAATCTAAAAACATTCTTATAAAAGATGTAAAAATAATTAACTCTCCTTTTTGGGAGATAAATCCTGTACTCTGTGAAAATATAAAAGTAGATAATATAAAAGTGGGCACAAATTTATATAATAATGATGGTGTAGATCCAGAATCATGTAAAGATATGATTATAGAGAATTGTTACTTTTTAACAGGGGATGATTGTATAGCTATAAAGTCAGGAAGAAATAATGAAGGAAGAAATATTGGTGTTCCTACTGAAAATGTTATTATAAGATATAATGAGTTTAAGGACGGGCATGGTGGTATTACTATTGGTAGTGAAATATCTGGAGGAGTTAATGATATATTTGCTCACGATAACTATTTCGATAGTAAAGAACTTGATTATCCTATAAGATTTAAGACTAATGCAGAACGTGGTGGAAAGTTAGAAAATATCTACGTAAAAAACAGCACTGTTAATAAGTCTAAAATAGCTGTTATACATGCCGATTTTTTCTATGAAGAAGGTACTAATGGAGATCACAAACCTATATTAAGAAATATTACATTAGAAAACATAAAGACTGTCGAAGGTGGAAGTATTGATGCAAAAAATGCTTTGTACATAAAAGGGTTTGAGCATGCGCCTATAGAAAATATTGTTATAGAAGATGCTATTTTAAATGGTGTTAACGGAGAAGCTATTCTTCAAAACGTTAAAAATATAACATTTAAAAACGTATCTATAAATGGTAAGAAGTTAGCAGATAAAACTTTCCATGTAAATAATGAGTTTCAAGAAATAATTTAATAGTTATTTTTAAGTTAATATATTGAATAATTTAGAGTATCTAGTATACTAAACATAAGAAAATGATATATGGGTACGTATGGAGGAGATAATATTTGGTACTATATGATAAAAACGAGAATGAAAGTGGAAAAGATTATGCTTATAGAGTGTTGAAAGAAAACATAATGTCTCTAGAACTTAAGCCAGGAGAATTACTAAGTGAAATTGAACTATCAGAAAAACTAGGTATATCAAGAACTCCTATAAGAGAAGTTTTGATGAAACTTAAAAGTGAACATTTAATAGAGGTAAAACCACAATCTGGGACGTATGTTTCATTAATAGATCTTGATTTAGTTCAAGAAGCTAGGTTTATGAGATTTGCATTAGAAGAAAAAGTGCTAAAATCAGCTTGTGAGGAGTTCAATGAAGAGCTATTTGTTGAATTGGATAAAAATCTATATGCCCAACAAATACTTGCAGATATGGAGGGGGGGGAGAAAGAATTCCATAAGTTAGATAACCGCTTCCATGAACTGTTTTTCTTAGGAGTTAATAAGGTAAATGTTTGGCAGAGTATACTTAATATAAGTACTCATTATAATAGAATGAGACTACTATCTCAGGCTGAGGATCCTAAGAAGGATGTAGTAGAACAGCATGCTGAGTTTATAAAGGTTATAAAAGAAAAGCATATAGACAAAGTCGAATCATTAATTAATGATCATATGAGATATACAAAGAAGAGTTGGGAACATCTTCTAGAGGAAAAAAATGAATCTCATAACTTTTTCAAGATAAATAAATAGAATACTGATTTTAAAAAGATGCTTATATGAAGCATCTTTTTTTCACAAAAATATAACTTATATAGGATTTGATAAAAAAATTCATATGTTATATTGTTTTTCAATATGTTCATAGGAGTTTAATGTGATCTCAGTAATAGACCTTATATTCTTAAAATAAATTTTAAGAATATAAGGTCTATTACTTTAATCAACAGTTAAAATAGGTTTGTTTTTAATATTTATATTGATATTTTAGTGATAAATCTCTGAGAAAAGCCTTGAAAAGGGTTGCAAAATGTAACAAAAGATGTATAATAGAACTATAACTAGTATACAAGTAAGGGAAGGGCACAGGAATTAGAACATAGAAATTTTCAAACTGTTTATAGGAAATCATGCAATTATAAGGGATTTATCATTGATTTTTATGTGAAAAATAATACCAGTTTAAGTATCAGTTTTAAACACTTGGTATACAAGCAAGGATTTAAGTAATTACATTAAGATGTATGACAGTTTATAGATGCTTAAAATAATAGATTAAATTTATTATTAATAATACTTTAAAGCATGTTTGAATTTTAAGTAATAAATATGTTTATATGGGTAGTTCAAAGTTTATAAGAACTTAATTTTTAGGAGATGAAGGAAAGTGGCCAAGATATACAGATGTTTTCCCGATGGAAAATTTAAAGTATTAACTATGAGTTATGATGATGGGAAAATTACAGATAGAAGATTAGTTAATCTTTTTAATGATTATGGAATTAAAGGTACATTCCATTTAAATTCAGGATATATGGAACAAAATGATCCAGTGTTGACCTTGCCATATGAAAAAAGAATTCCTAAAGAAGAAGTAAAGGAATTATATAAAGGTCATGAAGTAGCTTGTCACACCGTGACTCATCCGACTATATCTCGGTGTCCTATGCCTCAGGTAATAGAACAAATTTTAGAAGATAGAAAAGTTTTAGAATCAATTGTTGACTATACTGTAAGAGGATTCTCTTATCCAAATGGTTCTTACAATAATGAAATAAAAGATATGCTAAGACATGTTGGAATAGAGTATTCAAGAATAGTTGGAAATAGTGACAATTTTAAGATGCCAACAGATTATTATCAGTGGCAATCTACTTGTCATCATCTGCATAATTTACTTGAACATGCAGACGAATTTATTGGTTTATCCAAAAAGCAATATTTATATATGTTTTATGTTTGGGGTCATAGTTATGAATTTGAAAAAGATAACAACTGGGAAGTTATAGAAGAATTTTGCAGAAGAATAGGTCATAGAGATGATATTTGGTATGCAACCAATATAGAAATAGTTGATTATCTAAAGGTGTGTGATAATTTGAAGTTTGCAGCAGATGGAAGTTTTGTCTATAATCCTTCAGTAGCATCAGCTTGGGTTGTTATAAATGATGATAATATAGTTGAAATCCCAGGTGGAGCAAAAGTAAATCTCAAGTAAATTTAATAAAAAGTAAAACTATAGATTAAAAAAATATTATGAGGTGAATATTCTTATGCTAAAGAAACTAAGTGTTGAATGTTTAAATGAAAAGCAAAGATCGATATATGATAAGGTTGTAAAAAGTCCAATAAAAGTTATGCAAATAGGTGAAGGAAACTTTTTAACATCATTTTTTGATTGGATGTTATATAAAGCAATAGAAGCTGGAAAATATGAAGGATCAGTAGCATTAACTTGTCCTTTAGATTTTGATAAAAAGATAAATATCTTAAAAGAACAAGATATGTTATATACAGTAACGCAAAGAGGTTTTAAGGATAATGTTGAAGTTGATGAAAGTGATATAATCTCAGTATTTTCAAAAGTATTCAACTATAATGTTGATTGGAATTCATTTATGGAGATAGCAGAGCTTGAAAGCTTAGAAGTAATTATATCTAACACTACTGAAGCTGGACTTGCTTATAAAGAAGTAGAATTAGATAAAGTATCAGTTGACGGATTATATCCTGGTAAATTGACTGCATTCTTAATGCATAGATTTGAAAATATTAAAGATAAGACAAAAAAATTACTTATCTTCCCATGTGAGTTGCTAGATGATAATGGTAAAGTCCTTGAAGAAATGGTAAAAAAGCACGCTGAAAGTTTTGGGACTAGTGATGAGTTTAAAACTTGGGTAAATGAATCATGTGTATTTCTAAATAATTTAGTTGATAGAATAGTTCCAGGATTCCCAAGAGAAAATACAGAAGCATATTTTGAAAAGTTAGGTTATATAGATGAAGCTGCTTCAGTATGTGAGCCATTTTTCTTATGGGGAATCGAAGGTAGTGAAGAATATGACAAAATATTACCATTAAAATCAGCTGGATTAAATGTCAAATGGGCAGATTCATTATATGACATACATTTACTAAAAGTTAGTATACTAAATGGGTCACATACTTTGATAACTCCACTAGGAATTTTAAAAGGATTTGAAAGAGTGGATGAGTTAGTTGAGGATCCAGAAGAAAAAGCATTTTTAAATGAAGCATTACAAAATGAAATAATACCATCATTGAAGAATGAGGATGCAGAAGGATATGCTAAGACAATTCTTCAAAGATTTAGAAATCCTCACTTAAAACATAAATTAGAATCTATATCAATGAACTCAGTATCTAAGTTTGTTAATAGAGATTTACCTACTGTAAAAGCATATATCGAAGATAACAATTCTTTACCAAAGAACATGGTAATAGGTCTTGCTGGTCTTCTTAGATTTTACCAAATAGAAAAAAAGGAAGACAAATATATAGGACACAATTTTAAAGGAAAAGAATATCCTGTATTTGACGTTATAAACGTATTAGACTTTATGTGCAATATGAACAAAGAATACTCAATAAAAAATCAGAATTATGTAAAAGCCATATTAAGTAATACAGAACTATGGGGTGAAGATTTAACTAAAATTGAAGGGTTAACTGTAGCTGTAAGTGAAGCATTGGAAAGTTTGGAGAGAAAGTATGCATAGAATAGTTAAGATAAATCATGATGATGATGTAGTCGTACTATTAGAAGATAGTACAATAGGCGAAGTCATTGTTGCTGATGAACAAGAAATAAAATTGCTAAATGATATACCTAAAGGTCATAAAGTAGCCATAAAAAATATAGAAAAAGGACAAGATGTCCTTAAATATGGCTACAGTATCGGAAAGGCTAAAGAAGATATCAAGGTTGGAGAATGGATTCATTCTCATAACCTTGGAACAGGTCTTGGAGAAATATTAGAATACAACTTCAAGGGTGCTATGAAACAAACTGTTAAAGAAAATAGCGCTATTACCTTTAAAGGATATGTTCGTGACAATGGTGAAGTTGGTATAAGAAACGAAATATGGATTATTAATACAGTTGGCTGTATTAATAAAACTTGTGCAAACTTAGCAAGGGAAGGAAATAAACTTATAAATGATAAAGTAGATGGTGTTTATCATTTTGAACATCCATTTGGATGTTCTCAATTAGACTCTGATTTAGAGAACACTAGAAAAATTCTAGCGAATCTAGTAAATCATCCTAATGCAGCAGGTGTACTTGTAGTTGCTCTTGGATGTGAAAACAATACTTTAGAAAGTTTTAAGGAACTTCTTGAACCTATAAATGAAGAAAGAGTTAAATTTTTAAGGGTTCAAGATGTTGAAGATGAAATTGAAGAAGGAAAGAAGTTATTAGGAGAATTAATTCAATATGCGTCTAAGTTTGAACGTGAACATGTTAATATATCTAAACTAAAGATAGGATTAAAATGTGGAGGTTCAGATGCATTTTCAGGGGTTACAGCTAATCCATTACTAGGAAGAATATCAAATGAAATAACTTCTTTAGGTGGAACAGCTATACAAACTGAAGTACCAGAAATGTTTGGAGCTGAGACTATTCTGTTTGATAGGTCTATAAATAAAGAGATATTTGATAAGAGTGTAGAGCTTATAAATGATTTCAAAGAATATTTTATGAGATATAATCAAGTGATTTATGAAAACCCTTCACCAGGAAATAAAAAAGGTGGAATTACAACTTTAGAAGAAAAATCACTAGGTTGTGTTCAAAAAAGTGGTAAAGCTGTTGTAACAGATGTTTTGCAATATGGTGATAGAGCTACCAAAACGGGGTTAAATCTTATCTCAGGACCTGGTAATGATCAAATTGCAGTTACAGTATTAGCAGCTGCTGGAGCTCATATTGTATTATTCACTACTGGAAGAGGAACTCCATACGGTGGTAGTGTTCCAACTTTAAAAATTTCAACTAATACTGATTTATATAACAGAAAGAAAAATTGGATTGATTTTAACGCTGGAGAACTTATTGGCTCCAATAATCCTGAAAAAATTGATGAAGAATTCTTAAAATTAATTATAGATACTGCATCAGGTGATTATAGAGCAAAGAACGAAGTTAATGATTATAGAGAAATAGCTATATTAAAAGATGGAGTTACATTATAGGAGGGTATTTGACATGAAAGAGTTTATGGGAGAAGATTTTTTATTATCAACTGAAACTGCAAAAACACTTTATAACGAATATGCTAAGGATATGCCTATTTTTGATTATCATTGTCATCTAATTCCGGAGCAAATTGCTACAGATAAAAAATATAACAATATCACTGAGATATGGTTATATGGAGATCACTACAAATGGAGAGCAATGAGAAGCTACGGCGTTGATGAAAAGTATATAACAGGAGATGCAAGCGACTTTCAAAAGTTTAAGGCATTTGCTTCTGTAATGCCATATTTAATAGGCAATCCAATATATCATTGGTCGCATTTAGAACTTAGAAGATATTTTGGTGTGACAGAAGTATTAAGTGAAAAAAATGCTGAAGAAATTTGGAATAAATGCAATGAAGTAATAAAGAGTTCTGGATTCAGTGCAAAGTCAATAATTATGAATTCCAATGTTAAGTATATTGGAACTACAGATGATCCAGCTGATAGTTTAGAATTTCATCAAGAAATAGCTAGTGATAAGAATTTTACATGTGAAGTAAGACCTTCATGGAGACCTGACAAAGCCGTTAAGATAGGAAACCAAGACTTTGCTGAATATATAAAATTATTAGGTGCTACTGAAAATACAACTATTACATCTTATGCAAAGCTTTTAGATGTCCTTAAAAAAAGACTGAAATTCTTTGTTGAGAATGGTTGCACAATAACAGATCATGCTATGGATAGAGTTTATTTTAGAGAAACTACTGAAGAAGAAGTTGATTCTATTTTTAAGAAAGCATTAGCTGGTCAAGCTTTATCACAAGAAGCAATAGAAAAATATGTTACATTAACAATGATTAAGTTAAGTGAGATGTATCATGAACTTGGAATGATTCTACAATTACATATTGGTGCTTTAAGAAACAATAATAGTAGAATGTTTAAAAAACTAGGCCCAGATATAGGCTTTGATAGTATTGATGATGGTGAAATAGCTCAACCTTTATCAAAATTATTAGATGCACTAGAATCTCAAGACAAGTTACCAAAGACAATATTATATTGTTTAAATCCTAAAGATAATGAAGTTCTTGCAACTATGCTTGGAAACTTCCAAGGTGGTGGAATTGCTAGTAAAATCCAATTTGGATCTGGTTGGTGGTTCCTTGACCAAAAAGATGGAATGATAAAACAATTAACAGCATTATCTCAATTAGGGCTTGTTAGCAAATTTGTTGGAATGCTTACTGATTCACGTAGCTTTTTATCATACACACGACATGAGTATTTTAGAAGAATACTTTGCAACTACTTAGGCGAGTTAGTTGAAAACGGAGAATATCCAGCTGATATGGAAGTATTAGGACAAGTGGTAAGAGATATTTGCTATAACAATGCAGTAATATATTTTAAAAATCAAAAATAGTTTTTATACTTTAGACTGACTATGGTTATTATTAATCGTAGTCAGTCTTTATTAATATCAATTAAAACTCGAAAGCAAATATAATAATATATTGGGATAAGGAGCCACTTTAATAAAACTTGACATAATAACACATATAATGAGATAGTTTTTAATATAATTTTGTTTACATAAAGGAGAAGAAATATGGAAAATACAGCATTATTAGTGGTAGATGTTCAAAATGCATTAGTATCTGAAAAACCTTTTGCGCTGGAAGAAGTTATAGGAAATATAAAAAGATTAATTGAGATATGCAGAAAAAATAAAGTGGAAGTAATTTATGTTCAACATACAGATGAAGAACTAGTTAGAAACTCAGAAGGATGGAAAATCTATGAAGAAATAAGTCCAAATGAAAATGAGAAAATAGTATACAAAAGCTTTAATTCTTCTTTTAAGAATACAGAATTGAAAGAATATCTAGATAGTAAAGGTATAAGTCAGTTAATTATTACAGGAATGCAAACAGAATATTGTATAGATGCTACCTGCAAGGTTGCTTTTGAATATGGCTTCAAGTTGATTATGCCTGAAAAGACAAATACAACATTTGATAATGGAAATATTTCAGCAGAAACTTTATATGAATACCATAACTTTAATATATTTAAGAACAGGTTTGCTGTTGTAGAAAATATAGAAGATACAATAGCAAGATTTTAATAAAACTTAATAATAATAGAGTAAATCAGTTATAGGTATTGTTTAATATTAAAAAGATTTTTGAATAATCCTACCTGCGATTGTGGGAACCTATAATACAAAAGAAAAGTTTTATGAAGAGGAAAGTAGGCGAGCTAGGTGAAGGAATATAGTGTATTTGATATTATTGGTCCTATAATGATAGGTCCATCAAGTTCTCATACTGCTGGAGCTGCAAGATTAGGGAAAATAGCTAAAGCCATTGCAGGTGGGGAAATTGAAAATGTTGATTTTTTACTTCATGGATCTTTTAGTAAGACATATAAGGGGCATGGTACAGATAGAGCACTTGTAGCTGGGATTTTAGGACTAGATCCTTGGGATGAAAGGTTAAGGGACTCAATTAGTATTGCAGAGGAACAAGGAATCAGTATAAGATTTCTTGAGACAGATCTAGGCGATGTACATCCGAATACAGTAAAATTTCTAATTACTTTAAAGGATAATACTTTAGTCGAAGTGGTAGGTTCTTCGATTGGAGGCGGAAATATTATAATAAATGAAGTGGATGATGAAAAGTTAGAGTTTAGTGGTAACTATCCAACGTTAATTATAAAACATAAGGATTTGCCAGGAATGATCTCAAAAGTTAGTGAAATAATATCAAAGCAAAATATAAACATAGCATTTTTAAAGGTTTTAAGGACAAGTAAAGGCCAATCAGCAACTATGATATTTGAAACTGATAGTACTTTAAATGATGATGTAGTAAATGAAATCAATACGCTAAACCATATTGAAAATGTACGAATGATAAATCCTGCAAAGAAAGGTGAAGAGAATTATGTTTGTTAATTCAGGCCAAGAACTTGAAGCTATTTGTAGTAAAGAAGGACTACGTATTTGGGAATATACTCTTAGAGCTGAAGAAGAAGGAAATGATAGGAAAGCTTTAATAGAGCATATGCGAAAAAACCTTGAAATAATGAAGAGTTCATCAGAGCAAGGACTAAAAAAAGAAATTAGATCTGTAAGTGGATTGATTGGTGGCGATGCTATCAAAATTGCAAATTATGCTAAAGATAGTAAGCCTTTATGTGGAGAATTTTTAACTAATGCCATGGCTAGAGCTTTATCTTGCAGTGAAGTAAATGCTGCTATGGGCAGAATCGTAGCAGCACCTACAGCCGGTTCTTGTGGGATTATTCCAGCGGTGATAATTTCTGCAGGAGAAAGATTAGGAAAAAGTGAAGAAGAACTGATTCAAGCATTGTTCACTGCTTCAGGAGTGGGTATTATAATTGCCAAAAATGCTACATTATCAGGGGCAGAAGGCGGTTGCCAAGCGGAATGTGGATCGGCAGCTGCAATGGCGGCGGCGGCTGTAGTAGAGATGATGGGCGGAACTCCAGCAATGGCATTAGATGCAGCAGCCATTGTTATCAAAAACGTTCTTGGGCTTGTATGTGACCCTATTGCAGGATTAGTTGAAGTTCCTTGCGCGAAAAGAAATGTTGCTGGTACTGTTAGTAGCTTGACAACTGCAGATCTTGTAATGAGTGGAGTTAAAAGTATGATACCCTTTGATGATGCAGTTTCAGCTATGTATAGTGTTGGAAAACAGATGCCTTGTGAACTTAGGGAAACTGCTATGGGTGGATTAGCAGCTACAAAAACAGGTATTCTTTTAAAGGAACAAGTTTTGGGAAAATAGATCAAATATTTTGAAAGTCTTGAGATTAATTTCAAGGCTTTTTTAAGTTATCTCAATATAGGAGAAAACTTAAAAATAAAAGTAACCTAATAAGGACGTGGAGACTTTCATATAAAAATAAGCATAAACTTTTAAAATTATCTCTCACTTCATAGGTTTTTATGAATTTACAATATTCTATGAAATATATATATATATGAAGGAGTTGATAATATGTGCTGTTCTAACAAACTGAGTGAAGGGAAATATAAAGAGTTGGAAGAGTTTATAAAGCTTCATAATAATAACGAAGCTCATCTCATCGTCATATTGCATAAAGCACAAGAACTTTTTGGCTATTTACCAAGAGAAGTACAAGTTTTTATTTCAAAAAAACTTGGTATACCTTATTCAAAAGTATATGGGGTTGTTACATTCTATTCTTTCTTTTCAACAACAGCAAAAGGTAAATATGTGATAAATGTTTGTAAAGGTACTGCTTGCTTCGTAAGAGGTGCTGGCGAAATCTTAGAAGAATTCGAAAAAAAGCTAGAAATAAATCAAGGGGAAACTACTCAAGACGGAAAGTATACAATTGATACTCTAAGGTGCGTAGGTGCTTGTGGACTCGCTCCAGTAGTATCAGTAAACGGAAAGGTATATGGTCATTTTAATAAAAAAGACGTTGATAAATTAATTCAAGAGTATAGTGAATAAATGGGGGCTGTATAATGGAAAAGATAAAATCTTATTCAGAACTAAATCTATTCCATAAAGAGTGTAGAAAACTTTTAAGTCTGAGATACTCAGAGGATGTTGAAAAGTCAAAGGATAATAAAAAAGATAAAATTGAAGTATTAGTCTGTGGAGGGACTGGTTGTAAGTCTTCAAATTCTGATGAGATTATAAAAAACTTTAAACTTGAAATAGAGAATATCAATCTTTCAAGTAAAGTTTCTGTAAAGATGACTGGTTGTTTTGGGTTTTGTGAGAAAGGTCCAATAGTGAAGATTATACCAGATAACACCTTTTATATTCATGTATCACCTAAAGATGTAGCTGAAATAGTTGAAGAACACATAATAAACGGAAATATTGTTGATAGATTACTTTATGAAGAACCAACTTTGAAAGAAAAAATCACAAAGCAAGAAGAAATGAGTTTTTATAAAAAGCAAAGAAGAATAGCACTTAAAAATTGTGGAGTTATAGATCCTGAAGATATTAAAGAATATATTGGAGCAAAAGGATATTTAGCTCTAGGAAAAGTAATAAATGAGATGACTCCAGAGGATGTAATTAAAGAAATCACCGATTCTGGCTTAAGAGGTAGAGGTGGTGGTGGCTTTCCTACAGGCAAAAAGTGGAGTTTAGCGAAAGATTCTAAGGATGATATAAAGTATATAATTTGCAATGCTGATGAGGGTGATCCAGGTGCTTTTATGGATAGGGCAATTCTTGAGGGTGATCCAAACAGTATAATTGAAGCCATGGCAATAGCAGGATATGCTATTGGAGCAAGTAAAGGGCTTATATATATACGAGCTGAATATCCATTAGCAGTTCAAAGGCTTATGATTGCTATAGAACAAGCAAAAGAAATTGGTGTAATAGGAGAAGGAATTTTAGGAAGCAGCTTTAATTTTGATGTGGAAATTAAATATGGTGCAGGAGCTTTTGTTTGCGGTGAAGAAACTGCGTTAGTGCATTCTATAGAGGGGTGTAGAGGAGAACCAACTACTAAACCCCCATTCCCTGCTGAAAAAGGTCTTTTTAATAAACCAACATCAGTAAACAATGTAGAGACCTTTGCTAATATTACAGCTATCATAAATAATGGCTCTCAGTGGTTTAGTTCTATTGGAACAAATACATCAAAAGGCACCAAGGTTTTTGCTTTGGCTGGAAAAATAAAGAATGTAGGGCTTGTAGAAGTACCAATGGGAATTAAACTAGAGGAAATTATTTATGAAATAGGTGGAGGCATTAAAGACAATAAAGAATTCAAGGCTGTTCAAACAGGTGGTCCATCTGGTGGATGTATCCCTTCCATGCTATTAGATTTACCAATAGATTATGAATCTTTAAATGCAGTAGGGTCTATGATGGGCTCTGGCGGTATGATAGTTATGGATGAAGACGATTGTATGGTTGATATAGCCAAGTTCTATCTAGAGTTTATTGTAGATGAATCTTGTGGAAAATGCACTCCTTGTAGGGTTGGTAATAAACGATTATTAGAAATTTTGAACAAGATTGTAGAAGGAAAAGGAACAGAAGATGATATAAAAAAATTAAAAGATCTTTCAAAAGTAATTAAGGATACAGCACTTTGTGGTTTAGGACAAACAGCACCTAATCCTATTTTAAGCACTATGACTTATTTTATGGATGAATATAACGCTCACGTAGATGAAAAAAAATGCGTAGCAGGTAAATGTAAAAAACTCGTTAGATATGAGATAACCGATGAATGTATTGGATGCACAAAGTGTAGTAGAGCATGTCCAGTACGCTGTATCAGTGGAAAGATAAAAGGAAAACACATAATCGATCAAGAAAAATGTATTAAATGTGGAACTTGCTTTGAAGGATGTCCAGTTAAAGCGATTAAATTGGGCTGAAAGGAGTTGAGGTAGCTATGGAATTAATTCAGTTAACTATCAACGGAAGAAAAGTCGAGGTTGAAACAGGAACTACTATACTAGAAGCAGCTAAAAAACTAAATATTGAAATTCCAACACTTTGTCATTTAAAGCTCCAAGATGGAAAACATGTTAGTTGTACGTCCTCCTGTAGAGTTTGCTCTGTAGAAGTCGAAGGGAAAAAGAATTTAGTAGCAGCTTGTTCAACACCAGTAGCTCCCTATATGGTTGTAAAAACAAATACTCAAAAGGTTGCAAATGCAAGAAAAACTCTTGTGGAATTACTTCTCTCAGACCATCCTCAGGATTGTTTGAAGTGTCAAAAGAATCTAAAATGCGAACTCCAAAAAATAGCTTCAGACTTAAATATAAGACAAATTAGATATGAAGGGGAAAGAACAAAAACACCTACAGATTTTTCTTCAGTGTCCATAACAAGAGATGTAGATAAGTGTATTTTATGTAGAAGATGCGTAAGTGTATGTAATAATATACAAACTATTGGGGTTTTAAGTCCTGTTTTTAGAGGATTTGAAACAATAATATCTACTGCTTTTATGGAGCCTTTAGCAGAAACTAATTGTACTAATTGTGGACAGTGTGTAGCAGTTTGTCCTACTGGAGCATTAAGGGAAACAAACGATGAAGATAGAGTATGGGACGCTTTAGATGATGAAGATAAATATGTAATAGTCCAAACTGCTCCAGCAATTAGAGCAGCATTAGGAGAACAATTTGGTTTGAAACCAGGTACAAATGTAACAGGAAAAATGGTTTCAGTATTAAAAGCATTGGGATTTAAAAAAGTATATGATACTGATTTTGCTGCGGATTTGACCATAATGGAAGAAGCGAATGAATTAGTTAATAGGATTAAGAATAATAAAGATCTTCCGCTTTTAACAAGTTGCTGTCCAGGATGGATAAAGTTCTTAGAACATAACTATGGAGAATTCTTGAATCTGCCTTCAAGTTGTAAATCTCCTCAACAAATGTTTGGAGCTATCGCCAAAAGTTATCTTGCAGAAAAGCTAGGAGTTGATCCAAAGAAAATGGTTGTAGTATCAATTATGCCATGTACAGCAAAGAAGTTTGAAGCAAGTAGAAAAGAAATGGAAGTTGATGGAATAAGAGATGTAGATATTGTCTTAACTACTCGTGAACTGAGCAGTATGATTAGGAGCGCTGGACTAGATTTAAATGATTTTGAAGATGATGATTTCGATAATCCTTTAGGTGAATCAACTGGTGCAGCTGTTATCTTTGGAAATTCAGGAGGAGTAATGGAGGCAGCACTTAGAACAGCATATGAATTGATTACTGATCAAAAGCTAGAGAAGATAGATTTTCAGGCTGTTAGGGGCCTTGATGGAATAAAATCTGCTACTATAAAAATTGGTGACTTAGATTTAAAAATTGCAGTTGCAAGTGGATTAGGTAATGCAAGAAAATTAATGGAATCAATAAAAAATGGCGAAAATCAATATGCTGCAATTGAGATTATGGCTTGTCCTGGTGGTTGTATTGATGGAGGAGGTCAACCTTTTATAAGGGGAGATAGAGAAATTCTGAAAAAGAGAACTGCTGTTTTGTATAATGTAGATGAAGGAAAGGATATAAGAAAATCCCATGAAAGTCCTATTATCAAGGAAATATATAATAAATATTTAATTGAAGCAAATGGTGAAAAAGCTCATAAGTTACTTCATACTCACTATAAAAATAGACATAGTTAAAATTTTGATTATATGTGATATGAAAAATGATTCTAGCCTAGCTAGAATCATTTTTGCATATTATAACACAAACATTTTGTAATAAATCCTTTAATGGTCTAAGAAAGCCTGCAGCATAATCTTTTAAATTATCTTTGCAAAACTGAATTGAAATAGTTATAGAGTTTACTAATAAGAAAAAATGCTGAAAGCTTAGATGTAAGTATTAGAATTTTATCCTATGCAAGGTATAATATTGTTAATTATATAAGAACCGTTATGGATGAAGTAATATACATGATATTATGGATATAGACAGAAAGTGGATTTTGGATAATTATATAAAATGCCGAGAGTTACTTGCAAAAGTAGTGAAGAAGTTACAAAAGCTATACATACGCTTATTGATAATATAATTCTATATGTTGATACTAAATATTATATAATATAAAGAAAAACTAGTTTATAACAATAAAAAGGGGAGATAACGTGAGGTTAAAAGGAAGAAGAAAAAATATTATTATTGTTACTATCGTTATTTTTATTGGGTTATTTGCTTTTTTAAAATGGCAAAATAATTCTATAATCATAAATGAAATAATATTCAAAAATAATAAGATTCCAGAAGTGTTCAATGGATACAGAATACTGCATATATCTGACCTTCATAATAAAGAGTTTGGAAATGAGCAAAGTGATATATTAAGGAAAGTTTAAAAAATAAATCCAGATATTATCGTTATTACAGGAGATTTAATCGATTCAAATAATACCAATATTGAGGTTTCTATGGATTTAATAAACCAAGCCATTGAGATTGCACCTATATGCTATGTTTCTGGAAATCATGAAGCTTTGTCTGGTTCATATGATAGTCTAAAATTTCAATTAGAGAAAGTTGGAGTTACTGTTTTAGATAACGAAAAAACTGAGATTTTTAAAGAGACTAGTTCTATTGACTTAATAGGATTATCTGATATTTCATTTAGCCAATCAAAGGGGTTAGAATATGGAGGTAATATAGAAAACAAAAACTTATTAAAAACTCTAACAGAGACAAATAAACAGTTCAAAATTCTACTTTCTCATAGACCAGAATTGTTTGATGTGTATTCAAGTAGTGGGGTAGATTTAGTTTTTTCTGGACATGCTCATGGTGGCCAATTTAGACTTCCCTTTATCGGAGGATTAATCGCTCCAGATCAAGGATTTTTTCCTAAGCTAACTGAAGGTATTCATACCAATAATAATACGTCAATGGTTATTAGTAGAGGCTTAGGCAATAGTATTATTCCTATAAGAATATTCAACAGACCAGAACTTATAGTTGTTGAGTTATCAAAATAAGTTCGCTAGTTAAACAATCTTATTTAATACATTATATCAACAAATTAATCTCACAGAGTCATAGTAAGAATCTATTTTTAAATAACAGAATTTATAAATGAAGCGCTAATTACATAAACCTCGTAATTATAGTATAATAATAAAGTAGTCTATTCAACATTAAGTTAAGGGAGAATATATATGATTACTGAAAAGATATATTTGAATGAAGAAAAAAACGTATTTTTCAACACTTATTTGATTGAAAATTCAAAGGAACTTAAGCCAAATTCAAAACGTCCATCTATTGTAATTTGTCCAGGTGGCGGTTACTCTTTCACCTCTGATCGTGAAGCTGAACCTATTGCTTTAGCATTTGCAAGTAAAGGATATCATGCCTTTGTACTACGATATTCTGTGGGTTTAGATGCGAAAATGCCAAATCCGCTAAAAGAGTTAGCACAAACAATGTTATATATTCGCCAACGTTCTGAAGAATGGTTTGTAGATGAAAACAAAATTCTTGTTTGTGGATTTTCAGCAGGCGCACACTTAGCAGCTTCATTAGGTGTATTCTGGAATAATAAAGATTTATTAGAAGAATATCAACAGAATTTTGATGTTATTAAACCTAATGGAATGATTTTAGGATATCCTGTTTTAGATTTAGATAGTTCAGCAAAACGTTTAGATATTGGTATTGAAGGTTATCCTGAATATGATACAATCCAATTCGGACAACTTTATCCAGGCATTGCATATGAAGATATATTTAAACGTGAAAATGGTAAAACCTACGTAGATTTTGCTATGGCAATGAATGCTTATATATTTGGAGGGTATTATACAAAAGAGCAAGAAGAATTTTATAGCCTTCAAAACCAAGTAACAAGTGATACAGCACCTGCATTTATATGGCATGCAGCACAAGATGGTTTAATCCTACCTGCAAATTCACTAAAATTTGCAACTGCGTTAAATGAAAAACAAGTACCATATGAATTACATATTTTTGGAACAGGTGGTCATGGATTAGGTCTTTCAAATGATATTACTTCAAATAATCCATGGGAAAGTGTTCCGCAATGCGAACCTTGGTTTGAGTTAGCAAATACTTGGATAAAGACATTATTCAAAGAAAATGCTTTTATGTAAATATCAATAGAATATTTGGGGAAAAGTGGCTCAGTTAACTGTAGCCACCTTTTTTATTTATGAGTCAATTTGCAAAAGTAGTTGAGTTTAAACATGAGATACCATATAAAGGAGATAAATGTGTTGAAAGGAAGAAAATTTAAATATATATACAGGCGAATATTTTATAAAATCGCTTATAAATGGTAGTTAAGTTTCAAATGAACTTAAAAAAAAACAAATATAATTAAAAGTTTCCATTATTATTTTAGTTTTCCGAGAAAAGAACGACTATGATAATATATTGGAAGATCCATTTGAGACCTTATTTAAGTAGAAAGGAGGAAAAAATAGAACTTATTTTATAAATAATGCTTATCAACTATGAAGACATTGCAATTTGTAGAAATTTGTCTTGGATTTTATGGTAAAAATCTTGTAAAGTAAAAGAAAGGGAGGAATATATATGAAAAAATATTTTAAAAAGATACTAGCGTTGATCTTAGTTGTAGTGATCTCTAATACCTTTATAATAAACTCATATGTAAGTGCACAAACAGTTAATTACACTTATAACATTAATTGTGGTAATGCAAGTATCTCAGATTATCAAGGAGCAGGTATAATAGGAGTAGACACTAATAATTTAAGCCCAGTAAATACTGCAGTTAAAGTCTTAAAGGGAATTAAAGGTAATGATTTAATTGAAGCAGAAATACAACAGATAGTTGACGATCTTCCAAATATGATAACAAATTCTTTGGCTTTGATAAATCAAGGCAGTGCAACAATGTATGATTATTCCTTATTAGGGATAACAGGTGTAACATCAAGTAATATAGTTGATGTTAATGATTATTTAACAGGAAAAAATCTTACTACAGTAGCAAGAGTACAAGCAAATGCAACAGTGATTATAACACTTATAAAAAATGTAAATAATGGTTATGCGACATGTAGTACATATGCTTCTCTTGGAATTACATCTGTTAATGCAGATAATTTTGATCTTATAAGTTTTGCAATTAAGAATGCAAAGGATACAAAAGGTAGCGACTTAGTGAAGTCCGAAATAGTATATGTAGTAAATAATATACTAAGTAATTTTTCAACTTACTTAAATGCAATAAATACTGGACAAGGATCTATATCAGATTATACTTCTTTAGGAATTACAGATGTAACTCAGATAAACTTAGCTGATGTAAATGATTTTGTAAAAGGAAAGGACAATAGCACCTTAGCTAAGCTACAAGCTAACGTTAAGTTAATTGTAAATGCACTAAATAATATTAATAATGGCTCTACAACATTGACAGATTATACAACCTTAGGAATAACAAAAGTTAACGAAGATAATGTTATAGCTATGAGTATAGCTATAAAAAATGCTAAAGTAGCAAACGGTAATAACTTAACCAAGCTGGATATAATAAATGTAATAGATATTACAATACTTGATCTAGTTGACATAAAAGACAGAATAAATAATGGACAAGCATCATTAAGTGATTACACTTCTATAGGTATAATGGGTGTAACACAAATAAACTTAGTTGATGTAAATGATTATGTGCAAGGAAAAGATAACAGTACTTTAGTTAAATTGCAAACAAATGTAACTGCAATTGTAAAACCTCTTAATAGTATAAATAACGGTTCAGTAACTATAAGTGATTATACTATCTTAGGAATAACAACAGTTAATACAGAAAATGTTACTATTATTAGCTTAGCAGTAAAAGCTGAAAAGGTTAAAAACGGAAGCAATTTAACAAAGGCAGACATAGCAAAAGTAGTAAGTGACACAATAATTAGTATAAATCAATCAAAAATAGCAATAAATAATGGACAAGGAGCATTAGCTGATTACACGCTAATACAAATAAAAGGAGTTACAAGTTTAAATTTAGCTGATGTAAATCAATATGTAACAGGGCGAGATAATACTACATTGGCTAAATTGCAAACTAATGTTTCAGCAATTGTAACTGCTCTTAATACTATAAGTACTGGTACTGCTACTATAAGTAATTATACTCTCCTAGGAATAACAACAGTTACTACAGAGAATCTTACACCTATTAACATAGCAGCGAAAAATGCCAGTACCTTGAAGTTAAGTAACTTAACAAAAGCTGAAATAGTAAAAATTGTAGCGGATACAATAGTTGACTTGAATAATTCTAAGACTATCATAAACACTGGGTTAGGGACGATAGCTGATTACACCTTGTTAGGAATAAAGGGCGTAACTGTCAATAATCTTTTAGATGTAAATGATTATGTAAAAGGAAAAGATAATAGCACAATAGCAAAGCTACAAGCAAATGTAACAACAATTGCAAATGCCCTTAATAGTATAAATAATGGTACTGCAACTGTAGTTAATTATACAACTTTAGGAATAACAACAGTTAATACAGATAATCTTACCCCTATCAATTTAGCTGTAAAAAATGAAATTATCTCAAAGGGAAGTAATTTAGTAAGAGCAGATATAATAAAGTTAGTAGCAGATACTATAATCATATTAAATGCTTCAAAGACTAACATTAATAATGGAGCTGCAACGCTTAATGATTATATATTGCTAGGAATAAAAGGAGTAACAGATACCAACTTAACAGATGTAAATTCATATGTAAAAGGAAAAGATAACACTACATTAGCGAAACTACAAACTAATGTAACAACTGTTGTAAATGCTTTAAATAGTATAAATAACGGTACTGCAATTGTATCTAATTATACTACAATAGGAATACTTTCTGTTAACACTGAAAATCTTGGCCCTATAAATTTAGCAGTAAAAGATGCGAAAACTCTAAAGGGTGATAATTTGTTAAAGGTTGAAATTGCAAAAGTAGTTTCTGATACAATAGTTAACTTAAATAACGCGAAAACTAATATAAACAACGGAAATGGAACAATTGATGATTATACATTAGTAGGAATAAAAGGAGTAACAGATATAAACTTGCCTGATGTAAACTCATATGTAAAAGGAAAAGATAATACAACAGTTGCTAAAATGCAAACCAACGTTACAACTATTGTTACAGCTCTTAATAATATAAATAAAGGCTTAGGTACTATAAGTAATTATACGACTTTAGGAATAACAACTGTTAATTCTGAAACCATTACCCCTATAAATGTAGCAATAAAAAACGCGTTACCGTTATACGGAAGCAACTTGACAAAAGCAGATATAGCAGTAATAGTACAAGATACAACAAATAGCTTTAATTCTTCAAAAAGTTCAATTGTTAATGGAAATGGAACCTTAGATGATTATACTTTTATAGGTATAAAAGGAGTTACAGAAATCAATTTAGATGATGTAAATTCTTACGTAGTAGGAAAAGATAATACAACCTTGGCTAAATTACAAACAAATGTTACAACAGTGGTAAATGCATTAAATTCTATAAATAATGGATCAACAGTAATGACCTATTATACAACTTTAAACATAACAGCAGTTAATACCGAAAATATTGGACCTATTAGTACAGCAATTAGAAATATGAAAACTATAAAAGGAAGTAACTTAACAATATCAGAAATTGTTCAATTAGTTAATGATACTATAACTGATTTGAATGGAGCAAGAAGCAGAATTGATCAAGGTCAAGGAATCTTAGATGATTTTACTCTAGTAGGTATAAAAGGCGTAACAGATATTAACTTAAGTGATGTAAATGATTATGTAAAAACAACTGATAATACCACTGTAGCTAAATTACAAGCTAATGTATCAATTGTTGTAAATTCACTAAATTATATAAATAATGGTTCTTTAGTCATAAATTACTATACAACTTTATCTATACTTTCAGTTAATTCAACTAATATCAAAGCTGTAAGTTTAGCAGTGAAAGAAGCTAAGGCAATCAAAGGAAGTAACTTAACAAAATCTGAGATACTTGCAATAGTAAGTGGAATTGTAGGAGTATAATGCATTAGCAACAAAGATTTAGAAGATGATTCTTATATTGAATAAGGATCATCTTTTTATTGTCTAATGAATAGCACTGTTTTATCTTACACCATGGACTTAAGAATTTTAATTATCTAAATATAATTACTAAAGAAACATCTGTATGAAACGAAATATGAGTTATAGGGAATTAAAACATTATATAGCTATAATTTGAATAAGTTCAAATTTAATGTAGTAACCAATTATGAGGAAAAAAGATGTTAACAGATAATAAAATCTTAGGAACCAATAGTAACAACACTGTAAATCTAGGAAGTGAAAGTATGCTTTCGTCTGATGTAAATGATAACCATATATTAAATGGTACCTTAGGAGATGACATCTTAGGTGGCGGAAGTGGAGATGATATTCTCGACGGCGGCTTTGGAAATGATATATTAGAAGGTGGACTAGGAAGCGATACTTATATATTCCAAAAGGGATATGGGGAAGATATAATAGGTAATTATACGCTAGGAAACAATGACTTAGATGTAGATACTTTAAGAATGATTGGAATAAGAGAAGAAGAAGTAAAAGCTGTAAGAAATGGACAAAATCTTATACTAGCTGTAGACGGCACTAACGATAAAGTAACCATTTGGAATTATTTTGACTATGAATCAGTTGATAGAACTTTTGCAGTTAACAGAATAGGTTTTGAAGGTAACGTAGTATGGGATGTTCAAGCTATACAGGAGATAACTAGTAATACAGTACTTGGAACTAATTACCAATTAATATTAGAAAAATCAGTATAAAATATAGCTGGAATCAGTGATAGCGGATTAGCAAATGTGAGTTAAGTTGCAAATTCTACTGTTCCAAATACAGATCAATATCTATTTAATTTAACCCGTTGTGCTAGTTAAATACGCTGGCAATACTTACAAATAGAAAAACTCCAGCATATTTGCTAACCTATCATTAAAAAACACCACTAATCTAATGATAGGAGGCTAACCTATATGCCAGAGTTTAATAAAGATTCTACCATAACAATAAATGACTTAAAAGATTTTATTGTTGTCACTTATGTTATAATTGATGACTTTTACCAAAAAGTAACTCCAACATTTATTAAAAATCGTCGTAACATCGCTAAATCAGTAATGACTGATAGCGAAATAATTACGATTTCTTTAGTAGGTGAACTCTTAACCATTGACTCTGAAAAAGCATGGTTTGGATTTTGCTCTAAAAACCTACGAGACTTATTTCCCAACTTTTGTAGTAGGCCGAGGTTTCATAGAGTTAGAAAGTCATTATTTCGAGTCATTGATGAAATTCGTAAAGAGTTAACGAAATTTCTTAACTATCAATATGACCGAATGAGAATTGCAGATAGTATGCCAATTCCTGTGTGTAAGTTTGGGAGAGCTCATTTCCATAAAGCTTTTAAGCCGGAGGCTGCCTACGGGCGATGCGCTTCGAAAAAAGAAACATATTATGGATTCAAATTACATGCTTTAGTAGCCCTCGATGGCTATATCACAGATTTTACTGTAACAGCAGCAAATATTGATGACAGAGATGTCGTCTGGGAACTCACAGCTAATTCAGAGATTGATATACTAATAGGTGATAAAGGATATATAGGTCAAAAAGTTGCTTCGCAATTAAAAGAAACAAGGTACATTCGTCTTTTAACAATAAATCGTAACAATAGTAAAACTAAACTTTTAAAACCTTTTAGGCAGTTGATATTCAAGGCTCGTCGTAGAGTAGAAACTACTTTTTCTCAGCTCTCCGAGCAATTAAATATGCAGAGGGTTCTTACAAAATCAACTTGGGGATTTGCCACAAGAATATCAAATAAAATATTAGCTCATAATCTTTGCTATTTTATAAATAAATTTTTTAATATAGGTATAGAAATATCAAAGATTAAAGAATTAGTATTCGGATAATAATTTCCAAAAACAGTATATGAGACAATAGGATAGGACTGCCTAAAATCATGGTATAAATATCCTTTTAATGAAAACTTATCTGCTAGCACAACAGGTTAATTTAAGTAGTAACTAAAAGTTTTTATAATAAAACTGTAGTTTATATAAAAAAGTTAAGTGAGAACTCATAATAAAGTGAGTTCTTATTTTTTAAGTAAAAACAGTTGAAAATTTAGGTAAATTATTTATGCAGTCTTTATAATAGAAACCCATTTTGATCTTCAAAGTTTTATTAAAACGGTTTATGTAATGTTAAAAGAATATATCTGAACTACATTAAACTATAGGTGAATATAAGGATTTATATCTTTCAAAAAGTTTTATTTCATTATTTTATTTATTATTTTACGTTACGTTAATATAATTGTGAAAAAGATTTCAAAAAGATATTGATGAAAATGAAAAAGGGAAGTAAAATAGACTTATTAAACCGGATTTAAAAAGCAAAGAAGAGATAACTTATTAATTTATCGGAGGAATAGAAAATGAAAAACATACCAGAAATAAAATTAGGCATTGTGGCAGTAAGCAGAGATTGTTTCCCAATGGAATTATCTGCTAGTCGCAGAAAAGCTGTAGTAAAAGCTTATAAAGAAATAAGTGGAGATATTTTTGAATGTCCTACAACCGTAGAAAATGAAAAACATATGGAACAAGCTTTAAAAGAAGTTAAAGAAGCAGGTGTAAATGCATTAGTAGTATACCTTGGAAATTTTGGACCTGAAACTTCAGAAACTTTGCTTGCAAAATATTTTGATGGACCAGTTATGTTTGTTGCTGCTGCTGAAGAAAGTGGGGACAACCTAATCAATGGACGTGGAGATGCTTATTGTGGAATGTTAAATGCAAGCTATAATTTGGCATTACGTAATATAAAAGCATATATTCCTGAATATCCTGTAGGAACAGCTATTGAAGTTGCAGATATGGTTAAAGAATTTGTTCCTGTTGCTACTGCTTTACTTGGACTTAAAAATTTAAAAATTATTTCTTTTGGACCTCGGCCACAAGACTTTTTAGCTTGCAATGCACCAATAAAGCAATTATATAATCTTGGTGTTGAAATTGAAGAAAATTCAGAACTTGATTTATATGCAGCTTTTAATGCACATGCTAATGATCCAAGAATTCCAGAAGTAATAGCTAGTATGGAACAAGAACTAGGTGAAGGAAATAAAATGCCTGGTATATTACCTAAACTTGCTCAGTACGAAGTTACTTTGCTTGATTGGATGGAAGAACATAAGGGTTCAAGAGAATTTGTTGTTTTTGCAAACAAATGTTGGCCATCTTTTCAAACTCAATTCGGATTCGTCCCATGTTATGTTAACAGTCGTTTAGCAGCAATGGGAATACCTGTTGCTTGTGAAGTTGATATTTTTGGTGCTTTAAGTGAATATATAGGAACTTGTGTAAGTCAAGATGTAGTAACATTACTTGATATAAATAATTCAGTGCCAGCTGACATGTACGAAGCAGAAATCAAAGGTAACTTTGATTATACTTTAAAAGATACATTCATGGGCTTCCATTGTGGTAATACAGCTGCATGTAAGTTAACAAGTGGAACTATGAAAAATCAAATGATTATGGCAAGAGCTTTAGAACCAAATCAAGAACCAAATATAACTCGTGGTACTCTAGAAGGAGATATTGTTCCTGGCGATATAACTTTCTTCCGTTTACAGAGCAATGCTGAGGCAGAGTTAACAGCATATGTTGCTGAAGGCGAAGTTCTTCCAGTTGCTACTCGTTCCTTTGGAGCTATAGGTATTTTTGCAATTCCTGAAATGGCGAGATTCTACCGTCATGTGTTAATTGAAAAGAGATATCCTCACCATGGAGCTGTTGCATTTGGACATCACGGAAAAGCAATTTATAGTTTATTTAAATACCTAGGTGTTAATGATCTATGCTTTAATCAACCAAAAGGGATGCTTTATAAAACTGAAAATCCTTTCAAGTAATATCATTAGGGTTTTGAGACAAAAGTAAATTAAAATAATTAAGGTTCTAGAATCAGTTGTTAACTGATTCTAGAACCTTTGTTGGTTTAGTTAGATAATTTTCATTTGGTCACATTTAGGTCATATACAATGGTTATAATCTCCTCATATATTAAATAATTATTTAAGGAGATGCTTATTATGAATATAGAAGTACGATATTTATCAAAATCAGGGAATACAAAAAAAGTGGCAGATGCTATAGCTAGTGAATTAGGAATTGTAGCACAACCAATTACTAGAGGAGTTTCAAAAAACACTGATATACTTTTTATAGGTGGAGCATTATATTGGGCAGGAATTGATAGTGATTTAAAGAAATTTATAATGAACCTAGATAGTAGTGTTAAAAAGGTTGCAGTTTTCAGCACGGCATCAATAGCAAAGTCTGCTTATCCAGAAATGAAAAAGCTATTAGAATCTAGGGGTATTAATGTTTGTAGTGATGAATTTCACTGCAGAGGAGAGTTTATGAAACTTCATAAAAATAGACCTAACCAAGAGGATCTAATTTTAGCCAAGAAGTTTGCTAGAGATATAGTTAAATAATTATCATGGATATAGGAGTAAAGAAATGAGAGAGAATTTTAATTTAGCTGAATATATGAGTAATGGTATTGAAAATGTTGTAAAGGGAATAGTAAAAGCGTCCTTTAAAAATCCAAAGGAAACAGCTTTTATCCTAAAGTATGCTTTAGCAAGTAAAGAAGCTAAAAAGAAAAGAATGGAATTCATAGATATTGGTGAAAACATCCCAGGATTTCTAATTGCCAGCATAACAAGCAGTTGTAATTTATTTTGCAAGGGTTGTTATGCAAGAGCTAATAAGTCCTGTGGAGAAGATATCCATAAAATACAATTGCCTTCTGAAAGATGGTCTGGAATTTTTAATGAAGCTAAAGAACTTGGAATTTCATTTATACTCCTTGCAGGTGGTGAACCATTAATGCAAAGAGATATAATTGAGAAAGCAGCTGAAATAAAAGAAATTATGTTTCCTATTTTCACTAATGGAACAATGATTAATGATGAATATATAAAGTTATTTGATAAAAATAGAAATCTCGTTCCTATATTAAGTATAGAAGGAAATGAGGAGCAAACTGATAGAAGACGCGGTATAGGAACCTATAAAATGTTGATGGAAGTAATGAATAAACTAAAGGAAAAAGGAATATTATTTGGTTCATCAGTTACTGTAACTAAAGAAAATCTTAGTACTGTGACAAGTAAAGCATTCTTCAATAAGTTATATAAAAAGGGATGTAAAGCGATGATTTTTGTCGAATATGTTCCTGTGTCAGATGGAACGCAAAACCTAGCACCAGGCAATAGAGAACGCAAAATTTTAGAGGATGAGCAGCAAAAGCTTAGAGATGAATATAAAGATGCTATTTTTCTGTCTTTTCCTGGTGACGAAAAATATTCTGGTGGTTGTCTAGCCGCAGGTAGGGGATTTTTTCATATAAGTGTTGATGGCTCTGCGGAACCATGCCCATTTTCACCATATTCGGATACTAATTTAGCAGAATGTACGTTAAGAGAAGCGATAAATTCGCCTTTGTTTGATAAGCTAAATAAATCAGGAATGCTTCTTTCTGAACATGCAGGCGGCTGCGTTCTTTTTGAAAAGGAGCAAGAAGTAAAAGAACTTATGAACCTTTAGAGAGGAATGAAAGACTTAAAATGTTTCATGTACTGATTGTAGAAGATAATACAAATATAAGAAAGCTTATGATAGCTCGCCTTGAGAAGGAGGGCTATAAAATTTTTGATGCAGAAGATGGAATAAAGGCATTACAGATTCTTGATAGCTATCATATAGATCTAATTATTAGTGATATAATGATGCCAAATATGGACGGATATGAACTAACTATGAGTTTAAGGGAATCTCAGTATAACATGCCTATTTTAATGATTACAGCTAGAGAAAGTTATGAAGATAAGGAAAAAGGTTTTTTATTTGGTGCTGATGATTATATGGTAAAACCTATTAATTTGAATGAGATGGTTTTAAGAGTTGCTGCTTTGCTTAGGCGCTCAAAAATCGTATCAGAGCACAAGCTTCAAATTGGAGATATAGTTTTAAATTATGATACTCTTTCTATAACTACTAAGGATACTGTATATGAACTACCCAAAAAAGAATTTTATTTATTATTTAAACTTTTAAGTTATCCAAAAAAAATTTTTACTCGTCAACAATTAATGGATGAAATTTGGGGAATGGATGTAGACATTGATGAGAGAACCGTTGATAGCCATATCAAGAAACTTCGAAAAAAATTTGAACATATTGATGAGTTTAAAATAATAACAATTAGAGGATTAGGATATAAAGCGGAGAAGTATGTATGAATGTATTTTCAAAATCAATTAGAACTAAGTTTACTTTAATATTTATAGGTATATTATGCTTTTCTTGTGTAACTTCTTTTGGAATCTCTCTTATGTTAAATTATAGTTTATCTAAACTACATTATATTAATGATAATTTGAAGGAAACATTACTTTTATCAATAACACTAGTGATTTGTGCTTTAATCGGTTCTATACTTGTGTTTTTTGTAACAAAACTCATTATAAAGCCATTAAAGAAGTTAAGCGAAAGCACCAAAGAAATTGCAAAGGGAAACTTTGACATAAATATTCTTTATGATAGTGAGGATGAACTAGGTATCCTAGCTAAGAACTTCAATTTAATGGCAAAGGAATTGAAAAATATTGAATATCTCCAGAAAGATTTTATAGTTAATGTTTCTCATGAATTTAAAACACCTATTGCATCTATTCAAGGATTTGTTGAAATAATTAAGGACAAAAGTCTACCTGAAACTAAATTTGATGAATATACAGATATCATAATAGAGGAAACAAAGAGGCTCAGTAATTTATCTACAAATATCTTAAGATTATCTCGATTAGATTCTCAAATGATTTCTAAAAATAGAGTAATCTTTTCTCTGGATGAGCAATTAAGAAAAACACTTTTACTATTAGAAGACCAATGGTCTCTAAAAAATTTAGAGTTAGAAATTAATTTAGAGAAAGTTAATTATATAGGAGATGAAGAGTTAATTCAACAAATATGGGTAAATATTCTTGGGAATGCTATTAAATTTTCTTATGACAATGGAACTATAAGCGTTAAGTTGAAAGACAATCCCTCATCAGTTATCGTAGAAATAGCTGATCAAGGTATTGGAATTTCAGAAGAAATAGAAAACCATGTTTTTGAGAAGTTTTATCAAGGAGATACTTCACATTCAAAGGAAGGTAACGGACTAGGACTTGCGATAGTGAAAAGAATAATTGAAATCTGTAATGGAACTATTTATTTTAAAACAAAGTATGGTAAAGGTACGACCTTTACTGTTACGTTACCGAAAGAATTTGAATAAAAGATAAAATTAGTAGAAGCTAATTTTAGAAATATATTTTAATGGTTACTAGTTTAATGATAGAATTATTGCATATGATATGGTTTAGGAGCTGATAGTATGATTTTGTATAACAAACCAATTAATGAGATTATTGAAGAAAGAACTTCTGTAAGAGGATATAAGGGAAAGCTCGAGGCAGATGTAAAAGAAAAGCTTATAAGTTATCTAAAAAATTTAGATGGCCCTTTCAAAGGGAAAATTCGTTATGCGTTTGTCGATATGGATTTCGATACTACCAAGGATTTAAAACTTGGAACATACGGTGTTGTTAAAGGTGCAACTTCATATTTAGTTTGTATTTTAGAACAAGAAAGTCAAGAACAAGATAAAGTTGAACTTGGCTACGAAGTTGAATCCTTTATACTATACTGCACGTCTTTAGGTATCGGTTCTTGTTGGATGGGAGGAACATTTAACAAGAGTAACTTTGCTAAAGCTGTTAACTTAAAAGAAAATGAGATAATTTTAATTGTAAGTCCATTAGGATATCCTAGAGAAAAGAAATCCTTTATGGAAAAGGCTATGGTAGCAGTTGCAGGTTCTAAAAATAGAAAGCTTTGGAATGAATTGTTTTTTGATAGAAATTTAAGCAAACCATTAAAAAAAGAAGATGCAGGGAAGTATTCTCAAGCGTTAGAAATGGTTAGAAAAGCGCCTTCAGCTATGAATAAACAACCTTGGAGAATTATTAAGGTAGATGATAGTTTTTATTTTCATATAGCGGAAGGAAGACATTATGGTTTAGAGTGTGTGGATATAGGTATAGCAATGTGCCATTTTGATATGACCTTAAAAGAACAAGGAATCAATGGAAAGTGGACGAAAGAAGAAGTTAATGTCATTAAATGGGAAGTTATCTAGACTCGGTTATAATCAATAATACTCTGAAATTTAGCTTAGTGTATTTAAATACGTAAAAACCCCTGAGTGTTAGGAGGCTTTTCCTATTAATCAGAGGTTTTTACATATTCATAAGAATAATTATATAAGTTCCAGAATTGATTCTATATTAAGAATATAAAAATGTTTATGTTTACCTTATACAATACATAAAATTAGGATAGTATAATAATTAAAATGAATAATATCCATCATCCGCACACTTCCAATAGGTGGTTTTATCAGGATCAGGACCTAAATCATAAATTTGAGTTTCTTTTGTAATTAAAACTTCTTTAGAAACATATTCATCTTGAGCATTAATACCAGTTACTTCTCCTATATTATGAGGCTCATAATAAATTCCAAAATCCTCATCATAACTTAATGGGTTTGCATTAAAGTTGTCGTTGTGAGATTCTTCAGGAGAGTAGGATTCATTATGTTCAAAAGCAATTCTATCTAAGATTTCGGTGATATCATCTCCACTTTCCAAGTCTTGTCTTATATTAAACATATCAAACTCTGAGAATTCTTCTTTTGCATATAAACTCACATCTATTCCTGCTTCTAATCCCTTAAATATTTCTTGCATTTGCTTTAAGTTAAACTCTTCCTTTGCATAGTAACTAACTTCTAAACCCATTAGCAGTCCTTGTAATATTAAGTTCATTCTTTTTATATCAAATTGCGATTTTGCGTATAACTCAACTTGCAAGCCATTCTGTAGGCCCATTAAAATAAGTCTCATCTGAGCTTGGTCATATTCAGGTTTATTATATAATGTAACATCTACACCTTTTTCTAGACCTAATCTTATTTTATCCATTTGATAAACAGTAAATTTAGGGTCTGCATAATATGATACATTTAATCTTTTTTCTAATCCATTTATTATTCTATAAATCTGATCTACACTAAATTTTCGCTTTATATAATATAAAACATCAAAACCTTTTTCAAGAGCAACTCTAATAACTTGCATTTGATAATTATCAAACTCGTATTTTGCATATATAGAAACATCTAAACCTTTTTCGAGTCCAAGTCTTATTTCTTCCATTTGGGAACTAGAAAATTCAGCTTTAGCGTAAATTGACGCATTTAGTTTTTTTTCGAGTCCAAGACGTATTTGTTCCATTTGATACTTTTTAAATTCTTCTTTTGCATATATGGAGGTATCGATATTTTTTTCAAGACCTAATCGAATTTCTTCCATCTGAAATCTATTTAAACTTACTTTTGCATAAATTTTCACATCTAAACCTTTTTCAAGTCCAAGCCTTATTTCTTCCATCTTATAACTGTGAAACTCAGGCTTTGCATAATATTTAACATCGAGACCTTTTCTTAATCCAAGGCGTATTTGCTCCATTTGTCTCCAAGTGAAAGTCAATGAACAATACCAACTAATATCTAAATGTTCATAAAGGCCTTTTCTTATTTGATCCATTTGATATGCATTAAATTTAGGGTTACAATAAGTTGATATGTCCAAATTATCTTTCTTTCCCAAATTTATTTGATTTAATTGATACATATCATATGAATTTTTGCTCTTCATATCTTCATTAGTGTTCTCCATAATATTTATAACCACCTTTTTCATATATGAATTTTATAGTATTATGAAACGTTTACTCTATACTTTATTATGTATTTTTATAGTTTTAATGTCAAGATATTTCTTTTTTCGACGAATAGATGTAATTATATAACTTTTATATTTAGAAAAAACACCGTTATTATAAAATAGGCGACATATAGAATTTAAAATTATAGATATATTTTTTACAAATTTTTATCGAAAATGAAATCCTTACAATTCATTTACATTCTGTATGGTTTATAAATCTTGACATACTATTAATTTGCAGTATAATATCATAAAAGGGAAAAACTTAATAGTTTCTTAAGTGCCTCTATAAATATTTATAGGATAATAGGGAAGTTGGGTGAAGATCCCACGCGGTACCGCCACTGTAAACGAGGAGTTATGTCATAATATACCACTGGAAATATATTCTGGGAAGGTTGATATTAATGATGATACGTAAGCCAGAAGACCTGCTTAAGAACGTGAATTCTAAAATCTACGGTTTATAGATATTAGATACTTGTGATTTATATATATTACTTTATAATTTTCACAAAATTTAGTCTAAGCTAAATTATTGACTGAAATAATAAAGAGAAATTTAGTATTTATTAATTACAATTAGGGCAGTAAAAATGGGCTGCACTTTTTTGCATCGGTGAAAAAGTGTGGCTTTTGTATTTTTTAAAATAGAAAAATATATTGACCATAGATTCTAAGAATTAATGTAGCTATACAATTAAATATAAATAATCAAAGAAAAAGGAAATCTATATGAAGATACTAAGAAAAGGTATAACAACAGGAACTTGTGCTGCTGCTGCAACTAAAGCAGTTGCATTATGGCAAAGCACAGGAAATTGTCCTAGTTCTGTGAAAGTTATAGTTCCAGCTGGTTATGAGATAGAACTGGAAATCAAGAAATTAAATAATGGTTGTTGCGGTGTTATTAAAGATGCAGGAGATGACCCTGATGTAACTGATAAGATGATGATTATATCGAAAGTGAGAATTTTTAATGAAAATGGACTAATAACTTACAAAGCTGGAGAAGGTGTTGGCATTGTTACTGTAGATGGGCTAAAGGTACAGAAAGGTGAACCAGCCATTAATCCAGTTCCTAGAAAACAGATTGAAGATGAATTAAGAAAGATTATTGGTGATAAATGCGCAGAAGTAACCATATCTATTTCCGGTGGAGAGGAAGTTGCAAAGAAGACTTTTAATCCTAAGATGGGCATAGTGGGAGGTTTATCTATCATTGGCACTACTGGCATTGTAAGACCTATGAGTGAAGAAGCTATGAAGGATTCTATAGCATTAGAATTACAGATGAAAAAAGCTCAAGGAACTGATTCTATGTGTTTTGTCATAGGAGCTTCTGGTGAGAAATCATTAAACCAACTAAATATAAGGATAAAATGGATTACCCATGTAAGCAATTATATTGGAGCTATGCTTGATGTAGCAGAAGAATTAGGTTATAAACATATTTTAATTTGGGGTTTTGGAGGAAAACTTATAAAACTTGCAGCAAATATTATGAATACACATAGTCATGTTGCTGAAGGACGCCGTGAAATTTTATGCACTGTTGCTGCTTTAAAAGGAGCAGATAGAGATGCAATATTAGAGCTTTATAACAGCCCCAACATTAGCGAAGCCATAAGGATTGCAAAGAAATATAATTTACATAATATGTGGCAAGATATAGTTGAGGAGGCTTCAAAGAATTGTATTTTAAGAACACATAATAAGATTGAAGTGGCTGTAGTATTTTTAGAGAATGATAGCACGATTTTGGCTAAAAGTAATAATTATCATCGTGTTTTAAAGGAGTTGGAACAATGAAAAAGGTAACAGTAGTTGGATTGGGACCTGGAGATATAAAATATCTTTCCATAGCTGCAAAAGAAGTAATTGAAAATGCTGATTACATAGTTGTTTCAAAGCGCTATAAAAACTTATTTAATAAAAAGAATACTTTTTTTATGGGCAATATTAAAGAAACTTTAGATTTAATAGATAGTTTAGCTTTAAAGGGAGCTGTAGCCGTTTTGGTTTCTGGTGATCCTTTACTTCATAGTCTTTTCAATACCATAAAAAATAATTTAAAAGATATAGAGATAGATATAGTCCCTGGAATAAGTTCTATGCAGCTTCTGGGAGCGAGAATTGGAGAAACTATTGAAGATGTTAAAATTGTAAGTGCCCATGGTTTAGAAGTAACTAGTGGTAGCTTAGCTATGGCTGTTTCAGAAAATAAAAAAACTTTCGTATTATGTAGTAGCGTTAATAATCCAAGTTGGATTTGTAATAGTCTTTTGAGCTATGGTATTAATCACGTTAAAATTTGCGTAGGATCAAGACTATCTTATGAAGATGAGCTAATAAATATTGGTTTTCCAAATGAAATTGTAGAG
This sequence comes from Clostridium cellulovorans 743B, assembly GCF_000145275.1. NCBI lineage: Bacteria > Bacillati > Bacillota > Clostridia > Eubacteriales > Clostridiaceae > Clostridium > Clostridium cellulovorans. The sequence continues at coordinate 2,642,305 of NC_014393.1, read as the reverse complement.
AAGAATTATGACTCCTTAACAGCGGTAATGATAATAAATAATAATCCTCAAAAAGTTTTAATGCAAGGTTTTTTAAGTGATAAAGACTTTATAAGGGATGATACGCCGATGACTAAAGAAAATGTTAGATTAATAGCTATACATAAATTAAAACTATCTCAGGATAATATTGTTTGGGATATTGGTGCTGGTACTGGAAGTATCGCTGTAGAAGTAGCAAGGCAATGCCATTTCGGACAAGTTCATGCGATTGAGATGAAGAAAAAAGCACTGGAGCTAATTTATAAAAATAGAGAGAAATTTAACCTTGAGGCTAACTTAATCATTCATGAAGGAAGAGCAATTGATGTTATAAAAGACTTACCAATACCAGATGTTGTTTTTATAGGTGGTGCTAATGGTGAGATTGAAGCAATAATTGATATTCTAAGAAGTTTTAAAAAGAGTATACGAATCGTTATTTCCGCTGTAACAATAGAAACCTTGTCACTAGCTTCATCACTTCTAGTGAAAGAAGATTTTTCTGATTTTGAAGTTACACAAGTTTCTATAAGTGAAAGTAGAAAGCTTGGAAAATATACCTTAATGGAAGCCAATAATCCAGTGCACTTAATAAGTGCTACATTAAATTCAGTATAGGTGCAAAGTGCAATGATAAGAAATCCAAATAATAAAGGTTTTAAATATATCTAAGGAGCGGTAAAGATGGAAGGAAAACTCTACGGTGTTGGTGTCGGACCAGGAGAAGCAGAACTTATGACTATAAAAGCGAAAAGGATTTTAGACCAAGTACCTATTATAGCTGTTCCTGTGAAGTCTATTGGCGAGGATAGTACAGCATTAAACATTATAAAAGAGATTATTGATATTAAGGAAAAGGAAATTCTAGAAGTGGAATTTTCTATGGATAAAAATAAAGAAAAAAGGGAAGCATCAAGAAAAAATGCAATAAACTTGATTAAGGATAAACTAAAAGAGGGTAAAGATATTGCTATGATTACTCTGGGGGATGTATCTATTTATAGTACTTATATGTATATAAATAATTCTATAAAGGAAGCAGGATACTTAACTGAGATAATACCAGGAATTACTTCATTTAGTGCAATAGCTGCTAAAGCCCAAATTTCCTTAGCAGAAGGTAATGAAACCCTTGCTATAATACCAGCAGTAAAGGATAATACAAATCTTGCTGAAATTTTTAGAAGCTATGATAACGTCGTAATGATGAAAGCTGCTGGAAGTATTAAAAATATTAATCAATGCTTAGAAGAAAATTTTAAAGATTACAGTGCACTAGTAGCTAGTAAATGCGGATTTGAAGATGAATACATTGGAAAAGTAGATTTGGAAAGAGAAAATAGTTATTTTACAACGATGATAATAAAAAAAGGTGGTACAAAGTAATGGTGTATTTTATTGGAGCAGGTCCTGGAGATCCTGAACTTATAACTGTTAAAGGTAAAAAGATTATTGATACAGCAGATGTAATAATTTATGCAGGTTCTTTAGTAAATAAAGACGTTTTTAAAGATTCAAAACCTGATGCCATTGTGTATAATAGTGCGTCTATGACTTTGGAACAAGTTATTGAGGTAATGAAAAAAGCTGAAGCTGAAGGTAAAGTTACAGCAAGAATTCACACTGGAGACCCATCAATTTTCGGAGCGATAAGAGAACAAATGGATGCTTTAGAAAGGTTAGGTATAGAATATTGTAATATACCAGGAGTTAGTTCTTTTTTAGCAGTAGCGTCATCATTAAAAAAAGAATACACTCTTCCAGGTGTTACACAAACAGTAATATTGACAAGAATTGAAGGTAGAACCCCAGTACCTAAAAAGGAAAGCATAAAAAATTTGGCTACACATAATGCTACAATGATAATATTTTTAAGCGTCGGACAAATAGAACAGTTAGTACAAGAATTATATGAGTCCTATAGAGAAGATACTCCAGTTGCTGTTGTTTATAAAGCTTCTTGGACTGATGAACTGATTGTAAAAGGAACTCTTAGTGATATAGCTATAAAGGTAAAAGAAGCTGGAATTAAAAAAACAGCACTAGTAGTTGTTGGAGATTTTTTAGGTAATGAGTATCAGTTATCAAAACTTTACGACAAAAGTTTTTCTCATGAGTTTAGGAGTGCAGAATGAAAATAGCATTTTTTTCTCTTACTAATGAAGGAGAAAATTTAGCAAAGAAAATATCTAGTCAGTTAGGTGGAGATCTATACAATAAGGATAACTTTAAAGAAAATGTCCAAAGTTCATGGAATCAATACGATAGCTTAGTATTTATCATGGCTACAGGCATTGTAGTTAGAGTTATTGCAAGTTTACTAGAACACAAAGCCAAAGATCCAGCAGTAATCGTAATAGATCAAAAGGGTAAACATGTTATCAGCTTATTGTCTGGTCATCTTGGTGGAGCAAATGAAATTGCTAGAAATATAGCAAAGGTAATATCAGCAACACCTGTAATAACTACAGCAACAGATATAACTAATACCATAGCCTTTGATTTATTTGCAAAAGAAAATAATTCTGTAATAGAAAATATAGAAGACCTCAAATATATAAGTGCCGACTTAATTGAAGGAAAAGTTGTAGATTTTATAACAGAATATCAGGTAGAAGGCTTAAAGGCTACTGATAATATAAATACTCTAGTTGATAATTCTACTTACAATTCACAGAATAACAAAGTTGTTTTTGACATAGGAAAAAAATTTCAAAGTGAAAATCATGTTTTATATATTAGACCAAAATCTGTAGTACTTGGAGTTGGTTGCAAAAAAAATATTAGTACTGAAGAGATGCTTTTAGCTGTGGAGGATTTTTTAGAGAAAAATCAAGTATCGCCATTATCCATTGGGACTATAGCCACAATAGCACTTAAAGAAAAAGAGATAGCTATTAATACTTTATGTGAAAAATATAAAGCTGATTTATATATAGCTGATTATGAAGAAATTGAAACAATAAATTATGAAATTGAAACATCAGAGTTTGTGAAATCTGTTACTGGTGTTGGTTCTGTTGCTGAAGCCAGTGCTTATATAGCATCAAATAAAGGAAAAATTCTTAAAGGAAAAACAAAGTACAAGGGAATAACCCTAGCATTAGCTATGAAAAGCATTATATATAAATTTTAAAGTTTTAGCTTTTCATATATAAATTTAGATGAAGAATCATTAGTTTATTGATATGTCTTAGAGATTTAATGAAGTTTTACTAACTGAACCTATATATGTATAAAAAATAGTATATAAAAGAGAGGAACTGAAGAAATGGAAGGAATAATTATATTAGCGCATGGAAGTAAGAAAAAGGATACAGAAGAAATAGCACAATCTTTAGCAAGAAAAGTTAAAATAAACTTCCAAGACCCAATAAAGCTAGCTTTTTTACAATTATCTGATTCTACTATAGAAAAGGCAGTTGCTGAATTGTATGAAACAGGAGTAAGGGTATTTAAAATTGTTCCAATGTTTATTTTTGATGGAATTCACATAACTGAGGATATTCCTTCAGAATTAGATAGGATTAAAGATATCTATAAAGATATTACAATTAAACTTGGCAGATGTATCGGGGATGATGATAAGTTAGCTGAAATAGTTACAGAAAGAATAAATGAACTATGCTAAAAAATGCTAAAACAGATATTATAATAATCGCTGGAACTACTGAAGCAAGAGAACTAATAGAAAGTCTCGAAAAATATAACATTTCTATTCTTGCCACTGTGGCAACAGAAATGGGAGCACAGGCACTTAAAGGTACAAATGCAGAAATATATGAGAATAGGCTAGACTATAATGGTTTTGTTAAATTCTTTACAGATAGAAAACCATCCTGTGTTATAGATGCTTCTCATCCCTTTGCAGATATAGTAAGCAAAAATGTCAAAGCTGCTTGTGCTGAAAATAATATAAAATATATTAGATATCAAAGGCCAAAAGAGCTTTATGAATATGAAAAAATAATTCTAGCAAAGGATTCAAAGGATGCGGCCTTAAAAGCAAAAAATATTGAAGGAAATATACTTCTAACAACTGGGGTAAAAACCTTAGAAGATTATATGGATTTAATCGATGATTTTTTCAATAGAGTTTTTGTGAGAATTCTTGATAATAAAACATCAATCGATAAATGCAAGGGCCTAGGAATACAAGATGAACATGTTTTTTCATTGTCTCCACCTTTTTCGACAGAAGATAATATAAATCTAATTAAAAGGCTTAATGCAAAGGCTATAGTTACAAAAGACAGTGGGAAGGCTGGGGCTATAGAAGAAAAGATATTAGCTGCTAAAGCCATGGACATTCCAGTTATTCTTATACAAAGGCCAGCGGATTCTGGAGTAGGGGATTTAGATGAGGTGATAAGATGGGCAACAGAATCATTATAGCAGGAAGTAATAGTGGTTGTGGTAAAACTACCATAACAGCAGGAATCATTAAAGGATTTATTAATAGAGGACTAAATGTTGATAGTTATAAATGTGGCCCTGATTATATTGATCCTATGTTTCATAGTTATATTACAAAGAAGCCTTCGAGAAACCTAGACAGCTTCTTTTTAAATAAAAACGATTTGAACTATTTACTTTATAATACTTCTAAAGATGCGGATTTATCGATTATTGAAGGTGTTATGGGATTATACGATGGTCTTGCAATGACTACTAGAGCAAGTACATATGAAGTTGCGGAATATACGAATACTCCTATAATTGTAGTTATCAATGTTACAGGAATGGCAACAACGTTACTTTCAATTATAAAAGGAATCTTAGAATATCAAAAGGCAAAGCTTATAAAAGGCGTAATTTTAAATAATTGTAGTGCTGGTATGTATTCTATATTTAAAGACGCAATAGAACAAGAATTTGATATAAAGGTAGTAGGTTATGTACAGTTTAATGAAGAAATATCCTTAGATTCTAGACATTTAGGCTTGGTATTAGCTAAAGAAATTGAGGATTTAGACTGCAAACTTACAAAAGTAGGAGAAATGGCAGAAGCCACAATTGATTTAGATGAAATATACAAGATTTCTAAAGCTGCAGTTAACTTAGATTGTATAATACCTGATTTTCAAAAAACAATTAAAGAATTTACAAAATCAATGAAAGATAAGGTTAGAATAGCTGTTGCTTATGATAATGCTTTTTGCTTTTATTACAAGGATAACTTAGAATTACTAGAAAGATTAGGAGCAGAATTAGTATATTTTAGCCCTCTTAATGATGAATCTCTTCCAGAGGATATAGATGGTATATATATCGGTGGTGGTTATCCAGAATTATATCTAGAAAAGCTAAGTAGTAATAAAACAATGCTCGAAGAATTGAAAAACCTTGTTAAAGGTGAAATTCCTATCATTGCTGAGTGTGGTGGATATATGTATCTATCGAATTCAATAACTGGTAATACTGGAAACACTTATACCATGGTGGAAGGGATAGACTCCAATATATATATGACTAAAAACTTGAATCCACGTTTTGGATATATTACATTAGAGGCTAAATCAGATTCATTGATATTAAATGCAAATGAAAAAGCCAAAGGTCATGAATTTCATTACTCAAAGGATGATGGAAAATACCAAGGATTTACTATAACAAAGCCTAGTGGAAAGCAATGGAGTGATGTTGCAGCTAGTGAAACTAATTACTGTGGGTATCCTCATTTATACTTTTATAGTAATGTTAATATAGCCATAAATTTTATAAAAAAAGCACAAGATTATAGACGTGAGGGATTAATATGAAAAAAAATAAATTATTCGCTGTTGGTATAGGTCCTGGTGGAGAAGAACATATGACGCAAAAAGCATTAAAAGTTCTTGAGGAAGCCGATATTATTATCGGATATACAGCTTACATAGAATTAGTAAAAAAAATATTCCCTGAAAAAGAATACATTGCTACTGCAATGAAAAAAGAAATAGAACGCTGTAAAATCGCTGTTGAACAATCCTTAGAAGGTAAAACTGTTGCTATGGTTAGCAGTGGAGATAGTGGAATTTATGGAATGGCTGGGATACTCCTTCAGCTCGTTAATGCTCAAAAGGAAGCTATTGATTTTGAAGTAATACCAGGAGTTACTGCTGCAAATGCTGCAGCTGCAATTTTAGGTGCACCACTGATGCATGATTTTTCAGTTATAAGCCTTAGTGACTTAATGACACCACTGGACTTAATTATGAAAAGAGTTGAATGTAGTGCTGAAGGTGACTTTGTTATATGCTTGTACAATCCTAAAAGTAAAAAAAGAACTGATTATATAACAAAAGCTGCTGAAATAGTAGGTAAGTATAGAAGTGAGAATACACCGGTAGGAATTGTTCGAAATGCAGGTAGAGAAGATGAAAGCAGTGAAATAGTATCTCTTAAAGATATTGATAAAGCAAACATAGATATGTTTACTATTGTTATAATAGGAAATTCTCAAAGCTATATAGAAAATGGTAAAATCATAACACCAAGAGGATATAAGCTATAGACAAGTTTTTCTACATTAAAATTTTGTATTATATCTGAAGTTTTTAAGAAAACTCCTTCTGGATAATACTTTAAACAACTTATCGGTGAAGTGAGGAAATATAAGACAAAGAGGAGCAGAAAACTATGTCACTTACCATGAAGTTATTACTAGGCTTTATATTAGACTTAATTTTTGGAGATCCAATAAGCATACCGCATCCAGTAAGATATATTGGATGGTTAATAGGAAAATGTGAAAAAGTTTTAAGGCCTAAATTTAAAGATACAAAAAATGGACAAATTATAGCAGGTGGAATTACTACTTTATCTGTAGTTTCTATTTCTACGGGTGTTTGCTATTTAATTTTATTTCTTTTAGGATTAATCAATAACTATTTAAGAGATTTAGGTGAGATTATTATTATCTATCAGGTGTTAGCCACAAAATGCTTAAAGCAAGAAACTATGAAAGTATATAGTGAACTTAAAAATAATAATCTTCCTGAGGCAAGAATAAAGCTTAGTTACTTAGTAGGAAGAGATACTGAGCATCTAAATGAAGAAGCTGTTGCAAGAGCTACCGTAGAGACAATAGCAGAAAATACTTCTGATGGAGTAATCGCCCCTCTTCTTTTTATGGCAATTGGAGGTGCACCTTTTGGAATTTTATATAAAGCTATAAACACTTTAGATTCTTCAATAGGCTATAAAAATGACAAGTATTTGTATTTTGGAAGAATTGCAGCAAAATTAGATGATGTGGCTAACTTTTTACCTTCCAGAATAGCAGGAATTTTTCTGATTCTTGCAGCACTTTTTCTTGGCTATGATTTTAAAGAAGCTACAAGAATTTTCTTAAGAGATAGATATAATCACTCAAGTCCTAATAGTGCACAAACTGAAGCGGCTTGTGCAGGAGCTTTAGGTATTAAACTTGGAGGAGATAATTATTATTTTGGGAAGTTGGTACATAAAAAAACTATTGGAGATGCTAATAAAGCAATAGATTGCGAAACCATAAAAAAAGCAAATAACTTATTATACGGCACTTCAATAATAGCCATTGTTATTGTTTGTTTATTACGATATAGCGTGTTAATGAGATAATATGAAATTAGGTGAAAGTATGAAAAAAAATGCAACATTATCAGTAAAAATTATTGCTTTTTTAGGGGTTTTAATCTTTACTGTTATGCCAGTTGCTAATGCAATGCATATAATGGAAGGCTATTTATCGCCTAAGTGGTGTATTATTTGGGGTATCCTTGTGCTTCCATTTTTAATAAAGGGATCTTTAAATGTTAAAAAGGTCGTTAGTGATGATCAAAGAATTAAATTGCTCTTTGCTATGGCTGGTGCCTTTATATTTATTCTATCAGCTCTAAAACTTCCATCATTTACCGGAACTTCCTCACATCCAACTGGAATTGGCTTAAGTACCATATTATTTGGACCAGCTATAACAACAGTTTTAGGTGTTATCGTGTTGTTATTTCAAGCATTACTATTAGCACATGGTGGAATATCAACTTTAGGTGCTAACAGTTTTGCAATGGCTGTTATGGGACCATTAATGGCCTATGGAGTTTATAAAATACTTCAAAAAATTAAAATACCACAAAACATAAATATATTTTTTTCAGCAACAGTTGGAGATCTTTTTACTTATTGTATTACTGCAATTCAGCTTGGTATAGACCATCCATTAGAGTATGATGGAATTTTTGCGTCTATCGAAAGGTATTTAGGTGTATTTGCTATCACACAAATTCCAATAGCTATTGCAGAAGGAATATTAACAGTTCTTATTTTTAATGTCATAGCTAAATACAGCAGTAAAGAGTTGGGGAAATTAGGTATATTAAATAATAGTGAGGAGGCAGAGCTATAATGAAAAAAAAGTCAGTAGTTTTGTTAATCCTACTATTGGTGCTAATAATCTCGATACCAGTAGTATTTATAAAAAACAGTGAATTTCAAGGAACTGATACTGTTGCAGAAAACATGATTTCTCAAACAAATCCTGACTATAAGCCTTGGATAAAGTCAATTTGGAAACCACCAAGCGGTGAAATGGAGAGTTTTATATTTGCATTACAAGCTGCTATTGGTGCGGGGGTTATAGGTTATGGTATTGGTTATATGAGAGGCATTCATAAAACACAAAAAAGTGAAAAGAAGCAAGACCAAAATAAAGAAATTCAATGAAAACTAATTACAAACAAATTTAGTTAACAAATATTTTATAGAAAGTAAGAAGAAGTTATGAATATTATTGATAAATGTGCAAATGATTCAAAACTTAGAAATATAGAAGCTACTCCTAAGATTTTTTTTGGACTAATACTCTTATGTATCTGTTTATGTGGTAATAAATTATTTTTGTCATTAACTATTTTTGTAACAATTACGTTTATTACTATAAAAATCTCTGGAGTAAAAATGGAAACTTATTTGAGGCTATTAAGAATTCCTTTAATTTTTCTGATTATCAGTATAGCTACAGTATTGATATCTGTAACCAGAAATCCAATTGGCATAGTGAATATTCGTTTTAGTAGCTATTTTCTATCAATATCAAGAGAGAATCTCATTTTAGGCTTCGAGTTATTTTTCAAAGCTTTAGCTTCTGTAGTTTGCTTATATTTTATTTCTCTTACAACTCCTTTATTTGAAATAATTCACTTTTTAAATAAAATAAGAATTCCTAAATTTCTTACTGAGATAATGCTTATAATGTATAACTTCATTTTTATTTTGCTTGAAGCTATGGAAACTATCAGATGTGCTCAAAATATTAGGCTTGGGTATAAAAATTTAAAAACCAGTTATAACTCAACAACAATGCTTGCAACTAGTTTATTTATTAAGGCATTTAAACATTCAGAGGATCTATATAATTCCATGGAAGCACGTTTATTTAATGGCGAAATCAGATTGTTAAAGATTAATAAAATATGTCCTATAAGCTATTATATTTTTGCTTTTGGATATTTAATTTCTATTTTACTAATTGCAAAGTTGTCTTAATTAAGTAAGATAATTAAGCTAACATAGATAGAGTGATTTTTTCTATGGGATTTTTATTTAAAATAGAGTTTAGAAAGGAGCGGATTATGGAAAAATTAATAGAAATTGAAGAACTTGAATATGAGTATTCTGATGGAACTAAGGCTCTAAAAGGGATTGACTTTTGTATACATAGAGGAGAAAAGTTAGCCATCTTAGGATCCAATGGTGCTGGGAAATCCTCTTTTTTCTTAACTCTTAATGGAATCAATAAACCTTCCAAAGGAAAAGTTTTATATAAAAACGAGCCTGTACAATATAATAAAAGGTACCTACAAAAATTAAGAAAGAATGTAGGTATAGTGTTCCAAGATCCTGATAACCAAATATTTGCACCAACGGTTTATACAGAAGTAGCTTTTGGACCATTAAATCTAGGGGATACAGAAGAGGAAGTTATTAAAAAAGTAGATGAAGTATTAATTAATTTAAATATAGAAAAGCTTAAAGAAAAAACACCTCATTATCTTAGTGGTGGTCAAAAAAAGAAGGTAACAATAGCTGATGTTTTAGTTATGGATCCAGAACTTATAATTTTTGATGAGCCTACTGCTTCACTAGATCCTTGTAATTCAAAAAATCTATATCGTATTTTAGAACAATTACATGCTTTAGGGAAAACAATTATTTTATCAACCCACGATATGGATTTTGCTTATAGTTGGGCAGATAGAATTGTGGTGTTTCATGATGGAAGAATAATTGGTGACAACAATCCCTATAAAATATTTAATGACGATAATTTAATAGAAGAATCGAAGTTATGTAAACCTAAGATTTTTGAAATATACAAAGAACTGTCAAAGTATAACTTGATAAATGAAACTGAATGTTATCCAAAAACTTTAGAAGAATTGAAGCTAGTAATTAGCAAGGATAAATGAAGAAATATTTATAACATTTAATCAAAAGGAGATCATCAATGTTGCATGGTGGAGATATATATACAGCAGCTTTAGAAGCTGGTATGAAAGAAGAAGATTTGATAGATTTTTCAGCGAATATAAGCCCTTTTGGCATACCTAAAAATGTTGAAGATGCTTTGGTTAGAGGTATAAAAAAGGCTATAAATTACCCTGATCCTTTGTGTAGAAAGTTAAAGGAAGCTATAAGTAGAACTGAAGATATAGATACAAAATTTATAGCCTGTGGAAATGGAGCTGCTGACGTTCTTTATCGGTTAGTTTATGGAGTTAAGCCAAAGAAAGCTTTAATACCAATTCCAACTTTTTTAGAATATGAAGAAGCCTTTAACGCTGTAGAAACAAAAGTTGAATATTACATAATGGACAAAGATTTTGAAGTAAAAGAAAACTTTATCGATAAAATTTCAGAAGATATAGATATGATAGTAATCTGCAATCCAAACAATCCTACAGGGCTTGTAACAAAAAAAGAATTACTTATAAGAATCCTTGAAAAAGCAAAAGCTTGCAAATGTCTATTACTAGTAGATGAGTGTTTTTTAGAGTTTATAGAAAACTATGAAGATTTTTCTATGAAAAAATTTATTTCTGAATATGATAATTTATTTATATTAAAATCTTTTACTAAGTTGTATGCTATCCCTGGAATTAGACTTGGGTATGGAATTACAGGTAACTTAGGAATAGTAGCTAAGGTAAACAGTTCGGGACAAGCTTGGTCTGTTAATAGCTTGGCTCAGGAGGCTGGAATCGAGGCTTTAAAAGAAGATAAATATAAAAATGATGTTAAAGAATATGTAAAAACTCAGAGAAGTTATCTTTTAGAGAATCTAAAAAAGCTAGGATTAAAGGTTTTTGATTCAAAAGCTAATTATATATTGTTCAAAGTAAGTAGCAATATAGATTTAAAGAGTAAGCTTATAAAAAAGGGAATAATGATAAGAAGCTGTAGCAATTATCCAAACATGAATGAATCCTATTATAGGGTTGCTGTGAAAAAATCTGATGAAAACGAAAAATTAATAGAAGCATTAAGAGAAGCATTAAAGTAATAAAAGCAAAGGTGATAGAGATGAGTGCAAAAGCAATAATGATACAAGGTACAATGTCTAATTCAGGTAAAACCTTTATAACTGCTGGTTTATGTCGTGTATTTATGCAAGATGGATATAAGGTAGCTCCATTTAAATCTCAGAATATGGCTTTGAATTCATACATAACCTCGGATGGATTGGAGATTGGAAGAGCTCAAGCAATGCAGGCAGAAGCTGCCGGTATAGAACCAAAGGTAACCATGAATCCAATTTTATTAAAGCCAACAAGCACTATGGGTTCACAAGTAATTGTCAATGGTGAAGTAATGGGCAATATGAAGGCAAGTGACTATTTTAGAAATAAAACAAATTTAATTCCAGAAGTGAAAAAAGCCTATGATTCTCTTACGGAAGAATATGATATCATCGTTATTGAAGGTGCAGGAAGTCCGGCGGAAATTAATCTTAAAGAAAATGATATTGTAAACATGGGTATGGCTAAAATGGCCAATGCTCCAGTTCTATTAGTGGCAGATATAGATAGAGGCGGTGTCTTTGCATCGGTTTATGGTACTATAATGTTACTGGAAGAAGAAGAAAAGAAGATGATGAAAGGCGTCGTCATAAATAAATTTAGAGGCGATGTTGAAATATTGAAGCCTGGTCTAGATATGCTTGAAGAAAAGGTACATGTACCAGTTGTTGGTGTTGTTCCTTACGAAAGTATTTATATTGATGATGAAGATAGTTTATCAGAAAGGCTTACAAAGTATTCAATTAAAGAAGGTATAGACATAGCTATCATCAAATTGCCTCATATATCAAATTTTACTGATTTCAATGTGTTAGAATTATTTAAAGAAGTTTCGTTAAGATATGTAAGAAATAAAAGTGAATTAGGGAAGCCTGATTTGATAATTTTACCAGGTACCAAGAATACTATGGCGGATCTATCTTATTTAAGAGAAAGTGGACTTGAGGGAACTATTTTAAGATTAGTCAATGAGGGAACTAAAATAATCGGAATATGTGGAGGGTTTCAAATCTTAGGGAAAGAACTTCATGATCCTTTGAATATTGAACATGGCGGTTCAATGAGAGGAATGGGACTTTTAGACATATCAACAACCTTTGAAAAAAGCAAGGTCAGAACAAGAACTAGAGGCTATTGGGCTAAAACTGAAGACATTTACGAAGTTTATAATAAAGAAATCTCTGGTTATGAAATACATATGGGAGGAACAAAAAATCTAGGGACTGCAAAAGCCATTATCACATTAGAAGATGGAAGAATAGATGGATACGGAAATGAAAATCTTAGTGTTTGGGGATCTTATCTTCATGGAATCTTTGACAACGAAGAATTGACTAAGAGTATAATTAAAACATTAATGAATGAAAAAGGCATAACATCAGAAGAAAACAACTTAAGTCTTAAAGACTACAAAGAAGAGCAATATAATAAGTTAGCCGATTTAATAAGAAATTCCATAGATATGAAAAAAGTATATGAAATATTAGAGGAGGGTGTTTAGATGAAAGATTCATGTGTTCACATTTATTGTGGTGATGGAAAAGGAAAAACTACTGCAGCAATGGGATTATGTATAAGAGCCGCTGGTAGTGGTAAAAAAGTTGTAATTTATCAGTTTTTAAAAAACAATACTACTAGCGAGATTGATAGCTTAAATAGAATTCCTAATATAACGAGAATTGAAGGTAAAGATAAAATGAAATTTACCTTCACTATGACAGAAGAAGAAAAAGAAGAGTTAAAAAATTACTACAATGAAAAGTTTAAAGAAATAGTAGATTTTGTACAGAAGACCAATGCAGAACTTTTATTTTTAGATGAAATAATTTATGCAATTCTAAATAACGTTTTTGAGGAAGAAAATCTTATAGAATTCTTAAATAAAAAGCCAAAGACTTTAGAAGTAGTATTAACAGGTAGAAATCCTAGCGAAGAATTAATTGAACTAGCTGATTATGTATCAGAAATAAAAAAAATCAAACATCCTTTTGAAAAAGGCATTCCAAGCCGTAAAGGAATAGAAAACTAACCTAAATAAAAGGTTATTATAGGAAGGTAAGTTTAAATAATGCTTAATAAAATTGAAATTGTCAAACCAAATGAAATAGAAAAAAGAAGCTTTGAGATAATTACTGAAGAACTAGAAGGAAAAACATTTCCTGAATATGAAGACTTAGTTGTAAAGAGGGTAATACATACCACTGCAGATTTTGATTATGTCGATAACTTATGTTTTTCAGAAGATAGTGCAAAGATTGCCATTGAAGCTCTAAGAAATGGTGCATCAATCATTACAGACACCAATATGGCTGCTTCTGGTATAAACAAAAAACGTTTGGAAGCATTAGGTGGTACTGTTAATTGCTTTATGGCTCACGAGGATGTAGCAAAGGAAGCTGAAAAAAGACAGGTTACTAGAGCTGCCGTTTCTATGGAACGTGGTTCTCAGCTTAAAGGAAAGATAATATTTGCTATTGGAAATGCCCCAACAGCTTTGATTAGATTATATGAACTCATAAACGAAGGAATAGTCAAACCAGAATTAATAATTGGAGTTCCTGTAGGCTTTGTAAATGTAGTAGAATCTAAAGAACTTATAATGAGTACAGAGATTCCATACATTGTATCAAAGGGCAGAAAAGGTGGGAGCACAGTTGCAGCAGCAATATGTAATGCTTTAATATACCAAGCAGATAAGATAAGGTGATAAAGACGATGATTAAATCACTAATATTAACAATTCAATTTCTCACAAGAATACCTATTAATATAAATATTGATATAAAAGAAAATGATATTTCTAAAGGTATAATTTATTTTCCAATAGTCGGTGTGATTCTTGGAGCTTTTGATTTGATTGTATATAATTTAGCAGGATATGTAGTTCCAGGTTACTTTCAGATAGTATGCGCTGTTTTAGCTTACCTATGCTTAACAGGAGCATTTCATATTGATGGATTAGCTGACACTGCTGATGCAATATACTCCTCAAGAAAAAAAGAAGTGATGCTTGAGATTATGAAAGATAGCAGAGTGGGAACTAATGGTGTAATAGCTATTATTTTTGATTTGATATTAAAAATTCTTTTGATATCAGTATCGAGAAATATACCTATTGCCATTTTTCTTTCGCCCGTGGTTGGTAAACTTGTTCAACCTATATTAATGTATAAAGCTAATTATCCACGTGAGAATGGCCTTGGGAATATTTATATAGGTAAAGTTACTCTATTAAATTCTGCTATATGCTGTATTTTAGGAACTTTAATAACAACTATCGGTGTTAAAGTTATAGGAATTATAGCTACCCTAGGTTGTTTATTCTTTATATTCTTATTTAGGAAATATATTGAGAAAAAAATCGGAGGCATTACTGGTGATATTTTAGGGGCTGGCTCAGAGTTAGCAGAAGTACTATTTTTATTGATTTTGGCGATTTAAAAAGGAGCTTACAGTGAAATTATATTTAGTTAGACATGGTGAAACAGAATGCAACAAAAAAGGTGTTTACATGGGATCAACTGACGTACCTCTCAATGAAACAGGAATAAGGCAAGGTGAAATTTTAAGGGAAAAGCTTAAAGATGTGAGATTTGATAAAATAATAACTAGCCCATATTCTAGAGCATATAAAACTGCTGAAATTATTGCACAGGAAAATCAAATTGAAATTGACAATAAGTTGACAGAAATAGATTTTGGTGTTTTTGAAGGGTTAAGCTATAAGGAAATATCAAAAAAATACCCTAAAGAAGTTAGTTTCTGGAGCAAAGATTGGATTAATGTAGCACCACCACAAGGTGAAAAATTTATAGATTTTTATAATAGAGTTGTAGAAGCTACCAATACAATAGTAAGTTATAATAAAGACATATTGATAGTTTCTCACGAAGGTCCATTAAAAGTTTTGATTTCAAGTATGCTAAAGTTACCTATTGAAGGTTTTTGGAATTTTAGATTTAATCATGGTTGTTATAGTGTTCTTGAAATTATAGACAATCACCCTGTAATAAACGCTATAAATATATAAGATCCAATAATGTTTATATCTTGATTTGATAAGTTGTTTTATGTTGATTATAAGATTTCTAGAGGTAAAACTAAGTGATAAAGCCTAATCGTACACAGTAAATCTATGTGATTACTAAAAAACAATGTACACTATGAAGATTATTTATTAAAATATATAATACGGAATAAAAATTATCGAGGTGATGGGTGTGAAGCTATATGAAGCTATAGCACAAATAGAAGAAATAGATAAAGGAATGATAAGAGCCTGTGAATCACGTTGGGACAAGCTTTGCAAACCGCTTAATAGTCTTGGTCGTTTAGAAGAATATGTGTCAAGATTAGCAGGTATATATAGAACTTTAACTCCAAAGGTTGAAAAAAAAGCTGTATTAATTATGGCAGCAGATAATGGCGTAGTTTCAGAAGGAGTTACTCAAACTGGTAGTGAAGTTACTGCTCAAGTAGTCCGAAATATGGCAAAGGGAAAATCAACAATTAACATTCTTTCAAAGGTAGCATCAGCAGAAGTTATTCCCATAGATATAGGAATACTTGAAGATGTCGAAGAAGATAATGTGATAAAGTATAAAATAAGAAAAGGTACCGATAATATAATTAATGGGCCAGCTATGACAAGAGAAGAAGCTATAAAAGCAATTGAAGTAGGAATAAAAGTTGTTGGTGAATTAAAAGACCAATATGATTTATTTATAACTGGAGAAATGGGTATAGGTAATACAACTACAAGTAGTGCCATTGCTTCTGTTATGTTAGATACTAGTGTAGAAACTGTAACAGGTAGAGGTGCTGGATTATCCACAGAAGGACTTAAAAGAAAAATTCAGGTGATAAAAACCGCCCTAGAAGTAAATAAACCATTAAAAGAAGATCCAATAGATGTCCTAGCAAAGGTTGGAGGATTTGATATTGCAGGGTTAGTTGGCTGTTACCTTGGGGCTGCATTGTATAAAAAGCCAATAATTATGGATGGTTTTATAACTACCATTGCAGCATTAATTGCTGTTCAATTACAACCTAAATGTAAAGATTATATTTTTGGATCTCACGTATCAAAAGAACCAGCTGGAAGAATGCTTTTAGAAACCTTAAATATTGAAGGTGCTTTGGATCTATCTATGGGCATGGGCGAAGGAACTGGAGCGATAATCGCATCAAATTTATTTGATTACGCCCTAAAAGCTTATTATGAGATACCCTCTTTTGATGATGCATTAATTGAAGAATATACGCACCAAATATAATGAAAAAGGAGCCTATTATGAGTATAGGAATAATTAGTATAAGTCATAAAACAGCACCAGTTCATATAAGGGCTTTATTATCTTTTAATCAAGAGGAACAAAGAGATTTTATTAAGGAAGCAGTGGATTCTAAGATTGTTGATGAATGTGTATTAATATCAACCTGTAATAGAACTGAAGTATGTTTTAGCTCAAAATCCGAGAATATCAATTATACTATAGATTCTATTCAAAAATTTCTTGCATCTACGAAAAATATTGAAATGAAAATTTTAATGAAACACTTTAGAGTGTTTACTGATAGAGCCGCAATTACTCATCTTTTCAGAGTAGCTTGTGGAATAGATTCTATGGTTATCGGTGAAGATGAAATTTTAGGACAAGTTAAACAAGCTTTTAATACTTCAAAAGAAGTTAATTGCACTAGTACAATCTTTAATGTCTTATTTAGAGAAGCTATTACAAATGCAAAAATAATAAAAACTCAAACCCTGCTCTCGAAGATTCCTGTTTCTATAGGAACCTTTGCTGCAAATGCCGCTTTAGATTTTATAGAAAAGTCTGAAGATAAGGTAATAATGATAATTGGAGCTTCAGGTAAAATCGGGGGAACGGTTTTAAAGAACCTATGTAATTGTAAAGCTAATAAGATTATTGTAACTACTAGAAACCATAATAGCTTTAAGGATACATGTATAAAATATCCTTTTATTGAGATGATAAACTATGAGGAACGATATAAATTCATAGATAGAGCAGATGTAGTGATAAGTGCTACTTCTAGTCCGCACTATACTTTAACAAAGGAAGAAGTTGAAGAAAGATTTATAACTCTAAAAGACAGATTATTTATAGATTTAGCAGTACCAACAGATATCGATGGTAGAATCAGCACTATTGAAAATTCTACTCTTTATAATATAGATTACTTTAATAAGCTTTCTAAAGAAAATAATGCTAGAAAACTTAAGGAACTTGAAGCTGCTGATATTATAATTAATGATGGAGTAGATAACTTTGAAAAATGGCTTATATTTAGAGAATTTATGGGCGATATGGACAAGATATCTAAGGTTTTTAAAGACCATTCCATTGAAAATATAATTTATTCAATAAGAGATAATTCAAGTAAGGAAGAATTGGAAACCTTTATAAAATGTATTTCAAGAGCAGTAGAGGATTTTCAATAGTTCTTTATTACTAATAGTAGGCTAAAGAACATATACAAAAACAATTAAACAGAGTAATGTTTTTTATTTTAAGAAGGCTTTAAAATATCATCTTAGATTAAGGAGAACGAAATGGCATATTTTCCTTTGTTTGTTGAGTTAAAAAATAAAATCGTTGTAGTTTTCGGTGGTGGACCCGTAGCTTATAGAAAGATAAAAACACTTTTAAATTTTGAACCACAGATAAAAGTTATTTCACCAAAGTTTTGTCAGGAACTAAAAGAAGTTAGTGATAAGATTACTCTAATAGAGGGTAGTTACGATGATAAGTATTTAAAAGATGCATTCCTTGTAATTGCTGCTACAGATGCTGAATTCATAAATAAAGAAATAGTTAATGTATGTAACGAAAAGGGGACAAATGTGAATTCTGCAAATCAAAATCAAGAGGGATTTTTATTTCCTGCTGTAGTTAAACGTGGAGCTGTAATTGTAGGCATTACTTCATCTGGAGGAAGCCCTAGTCTGTCAAGAAAACTAAAAAAGACATAAAAGAGTTAATTCCAGATTTTTATGAAAAAGTATCTGATCAATTATTAAACTATAGAAATTTTATTAACTCTACTGTTAAAGATGAGTCTAAAAGAAAGAAGATACACAAGGAATTACTTATTTTAGCGCTTCAGAGGGAAGGAGATATAAAAGAAATCGATGTATTAAAAATCATTGATAAATATTAAGGAGAAAAAAATGAAGAAGATTATAAGAATTGGCACAAGGAAAAGTAAACTAGCCTTGATGCAAACAAATATAGTAATTGATGCTATTAAGAAAAAACATCCTGAAATCAATTGTGAAGTAGTAGAGATGAGTACAAAAGGAGATGAAATATTAGATAAATCTCTCCTTAGCTTTGGTGGAAAAGGTGCCTTTGTATCAGAATTTGAAAAGGCTATAAAAAGTGGTGAGATAGATTTAGCTGTTCATAGTGCAAAAGATATGCCAATGGATCTTTTAACTGGCCTTAAAATAGTAGCTGTAACAAAACGAGAGGATCCAAGGGACGTACTGGTTACAGCCAATAACAAGGATACTATAAATGATTTTAACAAAACAAATAAGTTAATAGGTACTACTAGTCTTAGACGTAAACTACAAATCAAGAGGCTTCTAAATAACGTAGATACTAAGGATTTGCGGGGAAATGTTCAAAGAAGGTTAGAAAAGTTGATAAGTGGTGAATACGATGGAATAATTTTAGCAGCTGCAGGATTAAAAAGGCTTGGATTATTAGATGATGAAAGAATTAATCTGAATTATTTATCCGTTGAAGATTTTATACCTGCTGGTGGACAAGGAATTATTGCAGTTGAAGGAAGAGCTGAGGAGGAGTTTAGTTTTTTAAAGGATAGCATACATAATGAAGAAGCAATGTATTCTTTAGAAGTTGAAAGATATGTAATGAAAAAGCTTAATGCTGGTTGTAATGAACCTATTGGAGCCTACTCTTTTATAGATAAAGATACAATATTCTTGGACATTATTTATGAGCATAATGGAAAAGTTTCTAGAAAAAAAGGAAGCGATTCTATAGAAAATCGATTAAAACTTACAGAAAAACTTGTAGAGGAAATATTACAGGAGGTGAAGTGATGAAGAAAAATGGCAAAGTATACCTTGTTGGTGCAGGACCTGGAGATGTAGGATTACTAACGATTAAAGGAAAAAAACTTCTTGAAGAATGTGATACAATTATATACGACAGGCTAGTATCATCAGATATGATTAATTTTGTAAACGAGAAAGCTAATCATATCTATGTAGGTAAAGATGTTGGCAAACATGCTATAAAGCAGGAAAAAATAAATGAAATTATTGTAGAGGAAGCATTAAAAGGTAGGAATGTAGTAAGATTAAAAGGTGGGGACCCTTTTGTCTTTGGAAGAGGCGGAGAAGAAATTCAAGAATTAATTAAAAATGAAATTCCCTTTGAAGTTGTACCAGGAATAACTTCAGCAATAGCAGTCCCAGAATATGCAGGCATTCCTGTAACCCATAGAGGAGTAAGTACCTCTTTTCATGTAATAACAGGCCACAGATATGAAAACGAACAAGGTGATTATTCTGATTTGGAAAAAGAGCTAAAAATTTTAGCTAAAGTTAAGGGTACTTTGGTATTTTTAATGGGTATTGGAAATCTAAAGTTTATTGTAGATACACTTGTACAAAATGGTAAATCGCCAAATACACCTATAGCAATAATAGAAAAAGGAACAACAATTAATCAAAGAGTTACTAAAGCTGAGCTTATTACCATTGTTGAAAAAGCAAAGGAGAAAGAGATAAAAGCTCCAGCTATCATGGTAATTGGAGATGTTGTTAATTTAAATTTTATCACAGATAAAACGGAAGTGCTGGAAGGTAAGCGAATAGGTATTACAGGAACTCCAAAAACAACGGAAAAGCTTCAGAAGGAAGTCGAGAAAATAAGAGGGAAAGCCGTTAATCTAAGCTTTAGTAAGGTTTGTGAGTTTCAAGATAACACAGAACTTATTAAGGCTTTAAAGCATTTAAATGATTATAATTGGCTTGTCTTTACCAGTCCAAATGGAGTGGATATATTTTTTAAGAAAGCTAAAGAGTATCTTGTTGATTATAGAAGTTTTTCAAAGGTGAAATTTGCAGTAGTAGGAGATGGCACCGCTGAGGTACTTAAAAATAACGGATTCATAGCAGATTATAAACCAGAAAAATTCACGACAAAATCCTTAGGCGAAGGTCTTAGTAATATAGTTTTACCAAATGAAACTGTCTTATTATTAAGAGCAGAGGAATCTTCAGAAGAATTAACTGACATTTTAGATGGAAGAAAAGTAAAATATCAAGAAATTAAAACATATTATTTATCTAAAGATTTTGAAAAAAGAACAGAACTCCTTAATGAAATAGATTATTTAGATTATCTAGTATTTTTAAGTGCATCAGGAGTGAATGGTTTTTATGAAAACCTAGATACTAAGTATTTAAATATATTAAAAAATGTACAGATTATTTGTATAGGTGAAATGACAGCTAAAACTTTAGAAAAATATAATATAAAAAACTATATTATGCCGAAGAAATATTGTGTTAGTGGAATAATAGAATTATTAAAAGAGAAGGAAGGCATAAGCGATGAATAGAACAAGAAGATTACGATCTAGTGATAATATAAGAGCTTTAGTAAGAGAAACAGAAGTTAATATTAATGATCTTGTTTATCCTTTTTTTGTAATTGAAGGAGACAACATAAAAAATCCAATCAATTCCATGCCAGGAATTTATCAATATTCCTTGGATAGAATCGGTGAACTTTTAGATGAAATAGTAGAATCTGGGGTGAAAACAGTTTTATTATTTGGAATACCATTACATAAAGATGAGGTTGGTAGTGAAGCATATAATCCAGATGGAATAGTTCAAAAGGCTATAAGAATAATTAAAGAGAAGCATAAGGACCTTGTAGTTATTGCTGATGTATGCTTATGTGAATACACTTCTCATGGCCATTGTGGACTTATAAAAGAAGAGGCTATTGTAAATGACGATACTTTACCTTTATTAGCTAAAATGGCAGTTACTTGTGCTGAAGCTGGAGCTGATATTATCGCACCATCGGATATGATGGATGGTAGAGTTGCGGTAATTAGAGAAGCTTTAGATAACAACGGCTTTAAAGATAGAATCATTATGTCATATAGTGCAAAGTATTCTTCAGGATATTATTCACCTTTTAGAGAGGCTGCTGAATCAGCACCGAAATTTGGTGATAGAAAAACTTATCAAATGGACAGTGCTAACAAAACTGAAGCAATAAGAGAAGTTCTTTATGATATTGAGGAAGGTGCTGACATTGTTATGGTTAAACCAGCACTAGCATATCTTGATATAATTAAAGTCGTAAGTGATGAAGTAAACGTTCCTGTAGCTGCCTATAATGTTAGTGGAGAGTATTCAATGGTAAAAGCCGCAGCTATGAATGGATGGATAGATGAAAGAAAAATCGTTATGGAAAATCTCCTTGCTATAAAAAGAGCAGGAGCAAAAATAATAATTACATATCATGCACTTGATGCAGCAAAGTGGATAAAGGAATAGAGAGTATGAAAATAGATAAATCATTAGAGTTTTTTAAAAAAGCACAACAAAATATACCTGGTGGAGTGAATTCACCTGTTAGAGCTTTTAGAGCTGTTAACAGGACTCCTTTATTTATTGATCATGCAAAAGGTTCAAAGATATATGATGTAGATGGAAACGAATATATCGATTATGTCTGTTCTTGGGGTCCCAATATTCTTGGACATTGTAATGAAGAAGTACAAGAAGCAGTAATCAAAGCTGCAATGAAAGGGATGACCTTTGGAGCACCAACAAAAGCAGAAATTGATCTAGCTGATTTAATATGTGATACAGTTCCATCAATAGAAATGGTACGCTTAGTGAGTTCAGGAACAGAAGCTGTTATGAGTGCTGTTAGAGTCGCTAGAGGTTATACTAAGCGTGATAAGATTATAAAATTTAAAGGATGTTACCATGGGCACTCTGATGGTCTTTTAGTAAAAGCAGGTTCTGGTGCTTTAACAGAAAGTATTCCTGATAGCTTAGGAGTTCCGAAAGATTTTGCTGATAATACATTAATAGCACTATACAATGACAAAGAGTCTGTTGAAAAGCTTTTTGATACCTATAAGGGCAAAATTGCAGCTGTAATTGTTGAGCCTGTAGCTGCGAATATGGGCGTAGTATTACCAGAGGAAGGTTTTTTAGAATTTTTAAGAAATATAACTTTGAAAAATGATTCACTTTTAATATTTGATGAAGTGATTACAGGTTTTAGATTAGGATTAGAAGGTGCTCAAGGTTTATACGGAATCAAACCAGACTTAACTACTTTCGGAAAAATAATAGGCGGTGGTATGCCAGTTGGCGCTTATGGAGGACGTAAGGATATAATGAGTCTTGTTGCACCACTTGGTCCAGTATATCAGGCAGGAACACTTTCTGGAAATCCAGTAGCAACTGCTGCGGGAATAAAGACAATTGAAATTTTAAAAAGGAATCCTAATATATATAAAGAACTTAATATAAAAGCGGATATTATAAAAAATACCATAGTTGAAACTACCTCACGAAAAGGACTGCCAATACAAGTTAATAGCATTGGTTCACTACTATGTACATTTTTCACTAAAGATCCAGTGAATAGCTATGATTCAGCATTAAAATCAGATACAATAGCTTATTCTTACTTTTTTAGTAAAATGTTAGACAACGGTATTTATCTTGCACCATCACAATTTGAAGCGATATTTTTATCAGCTGCTCATAGTGATGAAGATATAAAAAGAACTTGTGAGGTTATAGAGAATATATGAAAACTACTGTACTACTAATTAGACATGGAAAAACAGAGTGGAACAATTTTGGTAAAATACAAGGTTGCCAAGATATAGATTTAACAGAGGAAGGCTTATTACAAGCAGATGCACTGAAAGAGCGATTAAAGGATGGATTTGATTGTATATACAGTAGTCCTCTTATAAGAGCGAATAAAACAGCAAAAATTTTAGCAGACTATAACCAGAAGGAATTACATTTAGAAGATGAATTGAAAGAAGTGAATTATGGTGATTGGCAAGGTCTAACTTATAAAGAAATTGAAGAGAATTATCCAGAGCTTTATCACAAATGGCATAATGGTTTGGAGGAATGTCCAATTAGTGGTGGAGAACTAAGTATTGGAAATGCAGCATTGCGTGCTAAGAAATGCATTCTTAATATAGTATCAAAAAATAAAGGGAGTACTATTGCTATAGTTGCTCATGGGGGAATAATAAAGGCTGCTCTTATAGGAATTTTTTCTTTAGGCTTTAATATGTACCATAAAATTGCTATGGACAATACTTCAATTACTAAATTAGTTTTTGATACAGATTTAAAACCTTTTTTAATTACTTTAAATGATACATGCCACTTAAATGAGTAATTTAAGTAAGAGTAATATATAAATAAATTAGATGCTAATTATTTGTATATTACATTGAAATATTTTGAATGTTTTAAGACATATAATTTTTAAATATATGTATAATACAATTCAAACCAATAAAACCAATTAATTCACAATTTCTTCATACTCTAGTACATATATTTAAAATGATTAATAAAATATCCTTCTTTAATAGGAACATAAATATTTATTTGATTTACATAATAATAAAATGTTACAATATACTAGTTGATTTAATGATAAGTTTAAATTAATACAAATCTAGTATTAAATTTTAGGTGGTGTGCAGTATGAGATTGGCATTAGTTCATGATTGGTTACCATTTATGGGAGGGGCAGAAAGGGTATTAACAAATTTTCTTGAGTTATATCCCGATTCGCCAATATATACTATTCTATGCAATAAAGGCAAATTAGATCCTCCTTTGAGGGATGCAAATATTATAACTTCTTCTTTGCAGAAAAAAAACAAGGAAATAAAAAACCACAGAAAATTATTTCCATTCATGCCTACAGCAATTGAGAGTTTTAATTTAAATAATTACGATGTGGTTCTAAGTAGTAGTTCTAGTGTAGCAAAAGGTGTTATAACTAAACCTGAAACTTTACATATTTGTTACTGTCATTCTCCAATGAGATATGCATGGGAGTTTTCACATGAATATGCAGGTAAAATGGTAGGGAGAAGCAAGCTATTAAACAAAATACTCAATTATTTTTTATCTGCAATGAGGGTGTGGGATAACGCTTCAGCAGATCGAGTTGATTATTTTATTGCTAATTCCCAAAATGTTGCACGTAGAATAAAAAAACATTATAGACGTGATTCTATAGTAATTCATCCTCCAGTAAGATGTAGCCTGTTTAATATCTCGAATATTGATGAAGAATATTTTTTAGTTGTATCTAGACTTCAAGAATATAAAAGAATAGATTTAGCAGTGAAAGTCTTTAATACTTTAGGGTTACCATTAGTTGTAATAGGTGATGGACCGGATAGAGAAAAACTACAATCTATGGCCAAAGATAATATAAAATTTTTAGGCCGAGCATCAGATGAAGTAATTAAAGAATACTATGCTAAATGTAGAGCTTTTATATTCCCAGGTGAGGAGGATTTCGGAATAACCCCTCTTGAAGCTATGGCTAGTGGGAGACCTGTTATTGCTTACGGTAAAGGTGGTGCTTTAGAAACTGTAGTTAACGGGAGAACAGGTGTGTTTTTTGAAGATCAAACAGAAGAATCTTTAAAAAATGCGTTGATACAGTTTGAAAAAATGAAATTTGATAAAAATGAAATTAGAAAACATGCAGAAAGTTTTGATGAGGAAATATTTAAAAAGAAAATTGAAAATTTCATCGAAAATAAATATAAAGAGTTTAATGCTATTAATCCAGTGAACGGTGTTAATAATAACTAATTATATTATTATTGGAATGCAGAAAGGAATTACAGAATGAACTTAGCGTTTATTACATGTTTTGAGAAAACACCAATTTTTTATAAAATATCAGAACAATTAAAAGATAATAATAATATATTTTGGATAAGTCCCTCAAGCTATTATATAAAACAGTTACTAGATAACGGGGTAACTACTGACAAAATATTGTATTTAGACCTAACTCAAGCAAATAATTACAATGTTTCTAAAGAAGATTTGGAATTTGTAGAAGATATGCAGATTAAAACTGGAGTTAGTTTTAATTCTGTTTATTATATGGACAGAATTATTTCAAATTGGGATTATGAAAAAGCCCTTAGATATTTTACTTATGTAGTTTGTGAGAGTTCTAAGTTTATAGACAAACATAATATAAAAATAATAACTAGTGAGATAACAGCTGCTCATGAAGTGTTAATCTCATTAGTATGCAAATATAAACGAAAATTATATGCTGTCCCACAAACTATTCGAATGCCATCTGAAAGGTTTGCTTTTTTTGATGGAATCGAAATATCAAAAGTAATTCCAGTAGAAAGCGAAATATCAAATGATTCTTTGGAAAACATTTGTAAAAAAATATATGACATTGTTACTGTAACAAAAGAAAAACCTTTTTACTGGAACCAACTAATTAAAATACCAAAGTATGATCTTAAGTTTGTAAAGCGATGCTTTATTAAACTTAATGAATCTATTAGGCTAAGTAAGAATGATGCCTCGGTAAAACCCTTAAAATACCAATTATTCGTTGAAAAAAAATATTTGAAGCCGTTTAAGTCTTTTATATTGAATAGAAAGAATTTGTTTAGTAAACCGGATTATTTGAATGAGAAATACATAATTTTCACTTTACATAAACAACCAGAATCAAGTGTTGACGTTCTTGGCATAAAATATAATAACCAAATAGAGACTATCAGGAGATTATCAAAATTTGTACCTAGTAATACTAAGATATATGTAAAAGAGCATTCTCTAGCTTTTGGTGAAAGAAATAAAGGATATTTAGAAGAGATATCTAAAATTCCAGGAGTAGTAATGGTTGATCCATATATGGATACGTTAGAGTTAGCAAAACATGCAGAACTTATAGTTACTATAACTGGTACAATAGCCTATGAGGCTGGAATAATGGGGCTTAAGGCAGTAACTTTAATTGATATGTATTTTTCTAAACTTTCTACTGTAAAATATATTAAAAGTGAGAACGATATAGGTGAAGCACTAATGTCAAATGTTGTCCATGATAAGCTTAACGATATAAAGCATATAAAAGAAAATATTCTAAAATATTCTTTTGAAGGATTAGTAGGTGATGCTCTAAATTCTCCTGCTAGTATCAGCGAAAAAAATATATCCAATATGAAATATGCTTTTGAAAAATTAATTAGTTATGTTGAAGGAAATGATAACTATGCTTAAAGTGGCAATAATTTGTGATTCTCATGGATCTGATTATGGATGTGAATCTTATTCGACACGAGTGAAGAAAGATAATACTTTATCTATACATATCAATGTATTTGCTGGAATATCTACAGATAAAATACTTAACCAATTACAATTAGACGAAAACTATGATGTTATTATCTTACAAATAGGTAACCCTGATATACATCCTAGGATGCCTAAAAGATTAATGGCTAAACTTAAGAAAATCGCACCTAAGTTAGCTAAGGATTCATTGTTTTCTATTCCTCCTAAACGTTCATTAAGCTTTTTTCTTAGATATCCATTTTTTATTTTAAGAAGAATAATTATAAAAAGGATGAGAAAGAAAGAGTTCTATGTGACTGAGGATATTTTAAAAAATAATCTTGCAGAAATAATAGCTCGATGCAAATCTAATAGTAATACTTTGTATATAATACCATTGTTTGAAGTGCTAGAACGTATATATGGTGATGATCATAATAAAAAAGCACAAAAAATTAATCAATGGTTATCCAATGAATATCGTAATAATTATATTGATTCCACTGTTTTTTCAAGTGATTTTTATAAAGAATTTTATAACATAGATTATTTTCACTTTAAAAACAAGTATCATGATATAATAGCAAATCTGATTTTAAATAAAATTCATGAGAGAGGTAATTATGAATCTGCTAAAGAAACTTAACTCACCAATCAAAGCAATAATTTTCTCCATGGTATTATGGAGTATTGCGTATATTTTCCACACTCATTCATATACAATAATTCTTAAAAGTAATGGAATATTCATATTAGCGATATATGTAATTGCATTTATTCTGGGTGCTACTTTTTTGAAAGTCATTGAACGAAACAAGGAAAGCCTTGAGGTGAGTCATGAAGGTACATATAATAAGAAGTGGATAAATACATTAATTATATTAAGTATTATTGGCTTACTTACTAAAGGTTATGATTTAATTGTAAACAAAAATTACCTATCATATTCAGGTAGTTCAGATTTCAAAAGTAACTATACTGGGAATAGTTTTAATTTTATAAGTCTAATATCTGCATTACTATTTCCGATGGCTCTATTGCTTCTGTTAGCCTATATCGATGATAAAAAATCTTTTGAAAAAAAACAAAAAATAGCTGTTTGGGCTAACTTTGGTGGGATAATTCTATTCTCTGTAGCAATAGGAACGAGAACTCAAATTACTTTTATAGCAGTAGCTGTATTATTTATTTTCTTTAGTAAAAAATTAAATTTAAGTAAATCAAAAAAAATAAAAATTATTGCTTTTATATCTGTATTTCTTATAGGTTTCTTTTTCTATTCAGTTACAATTTTATCTGATAGATTACAATATCAGAAAAAAAATACATCAGATGCACTTATATATCTAGAGAAGATGCACCATGTGGATCTTGATGACTTTATTTGGAACTTTCTTGACAATAATGTAGTTAGTGGAGAGATAATATATGCAACTGTTAGTTTGAGACATTATCTAATTCATGGTATATATCAATTTCAATTACTTGTAGATGTATTCGATACTGATAATATTGCTTATGGTCAATATCAGTTCAATCCAATATTTAAGGGGCTAAGTTTACTTGGAGTATCCTACAGAACTATAGGAAATATAGAAAATTTCGTACCAGAATCTGGGGTGTATAGCACATTTTTTGGAGATGTATATATTGACTTTGGGATATATGGATTTATATATATGTTCTTTTTGGGAGTTATCTCACAAATGATCTTTTCCAGGAGGAATAATAAGAACTATAAGCTTATGTATTCAATTATATATTCAATTATTTTACATATGTTTTTTATTAATATGATTTCTTACGCCATGGGATTATATTTTATAATTTCCTTTATTTTAGGACTATATATAGTTCCTAAATTTATAAGAGGAGGAATTGTTGTTGAAAAAACATAGGATTTTAAAAGATACTTTCTTGGTAATCATATTAGTTGGACTTGGAAAAGTTTTAGGTTTTTTAAAAGAAATGCTTATAGCAAAACAATTTGGAGCAACCTTTGAATCAGACGTTTTTTTCTTTGCATTTGGAATGACATCAATCTTATTTTCTGCTGTTGGAACTTCCATGGGAACATCCTTTATGCCTATTTATTCAGAAATAAAAATTAAGGATGATAAAAAAACAGCATTAAAATTTCTAAATAAAAATGTGAATATCATACTAATTTTATCAATAGTTTTATCGATGATATGTATTGTTTTTGCAAAACAACTGATAATGATTTTTGCACCAGGTTTTATAAAATTCGGTTCTGACAGAATAAACTTTGCTATCGAAGTTACAAGAATAATGATGATATCGATAATATTCTTAGGTATTCAAAGTATCATTGCCTTTGCACTTAATGCAGAAAAGGAATATAAAACACCTTCTTTTTCTAGCTTAATGTTTAATATTGTTTGCATTTCATACTTACTTGTTTTTTCAAGTAAGTATGGTATTAAAGGTTTAGTATGGAGTGTAGTTTTTGCTTTTTTAATACAAGCATTAGTTCAAATGCCTAAAATTATTAAACACGGATATAGATTCCGAGTTGATTTTAATTTTAAGGATTCATATATTAAAAGAATGTTTATTTTGATGGGACCAGTGATTGTAGGGTCATCTGTTAACCAAATTAACTTAACTATAGATAAAATTATAGTAAGTCTTTTAGGAGAAGGTGCAATATCAAATTTAAACTATTCAAATAAATTAATTATGCTAGTATATGGTATTGTGTCAATTGTAATTAGCAATGTTTTATTTAATGAAATGGTTGAAGCCGTTAATAAAAATGAATTAGTAAAATTAAAAAAAATATTAGTTAATACATTGATTTTTTGCATAATTTTTATACTTCCTATATCCTTTATAATGATAATATTCAGAACAGAAATTGTTAGGGTATTATTTGAAGGGGGCGCCTTTACTGCTGAAGATACGCAAAACACAGCAAAGGTTTTTTTTATGTTAATTCCTACAATGATGTTATTCATTTTAAGAGATTTATTATCTAGAGTTTTTTACTCATTAAAAGATACAAAAACTTCTATGAAAAATGGAATTATGGTTACAATAATAAATGTTATTTTAAGTGTTATTCTATCAAGATACATGGGAGTAGTAGGTGTCGCATTGGCAACTACATTATCAACTTTATTTAGTGTTATCGCTTTAACAATTAGGTTAAATAGCAAGATAGATATTTCATTTGGTAAAGCTCCTTTTATATTTATCTCATCACTTATAAGCTGTTTATTAACTTCTTATATTATAGAAAAAATTTTCAGACTATATATTCAAACAAGTGATAAGCTCAAATTATTTATCTTAATTTGCATTGCTAGTGTATTATTTTTTGTTATCTTCTTTATCATTGTAGCTATAATTAACTTTAAGTTCATAATAAAGAATAAAAGATTGAATAAAAAAAATTAAAGTGAAGATATATCAGTAGAAGACAGTACTTATTTATTGATATATATATTAATATATAAAAATGGAGTGATTATATGAAATTACTTGTTGTTGGACTTGGATCTATGGGAAAAAGACGAATAAGATTATTAAAACAATACTTCGATGAAGTGGAAGTATTTGGAATAGATTTAAGCATAGAAAGAAGAGATATTGTAGAAAAAGAGTTTAATGTCAAAACTTTTGCTAGTATCCAAGATGCAAAAAACAATTTAAAGTTAGATGGAGTAATAATATGTACCTCTCCTTTATCACATCATAAGATTATTATGGAATGCATAAATTATAACTTGAATGTTTTTACAGAAATTAATTTAGTTGCTGATTCTTATGATGAAATTATAAAGCTAGCAAAAGAGAAAAATGTAACTTTGTTTTTATCTTCTACAATGCTATATAGAAAAGAAATAGACTATATATCCACTAAAGTTAAACAATCGAGAAATAAAGTAAACTACATATATCATATCGGACAATATTTACCTGACTGGCATCCTTGGGAAAACTATAAAGACTTTTTTGTAAATGAAAAAAGAAGCAATGGTTGTAGAGAAATTTTAGCTATTGAAATGCCTTGGATATATAAAGTTTTCGGGAAAATTACAAATATCAAAGTAAACAAGAGTAATTCCAGTAGTTTAGAATTAAATTATTATGATACATATCAAATTTTGTTGACCCATGATAACGGCTCCTTAGGTATGCTTTCTATTGATGTTGTTTCAAGAAAAGCTATTAGAAACTTAGAAGTCTTTGGTGAAGATATACATGTTTTTTGGAAAGGTACACCACAATCATTAAGTGAATATGATATTGAAACTAAAAAGGAAAATAATATTGAGACTTATATGAAGGTTGATAAAAACAATAATTACTCAGAAAATATAATTGAGAATGCTTATTTAGATGAACTTAAAACATTTATTGATAAAATCAAAGGTACAAATAACGAAAAATATACTTTTGAAGATGATAAATATGTTTTATCAATTCTTGATCAAATCGAAGGTGTTTAATTATGAAAGTATGTTTCGTTGGTTTAGGATCTATTGGATGTAGACATATAAATAATTTGAAAAGTGTTTCAATGGATAGGCAAATTGATCTTGAGATTCATGCATTTAGAGAAAGTAATAGAATTTTAAGTGAAGAAATTAAACAGTTTATAGATAGAGAAATATTTGAAGCATCTGATTTAGATGATAATTATGATATTGTATTTATAACAAATCCAACCAATATGCATTATGATACCATTAATAAATTTATATTAAAAACCAGTTTTTGATCATAGTAAATATGATTGGAAGCAACTATTGTGTAAAAAGACTAATGATAATGGTATTTACTATGTGGCAGCCCCTTTAAGATATACTAAGGTTCTTGAATCAATTAAAAGAGTTGTAAATGAAAACAAGGTTTATTCTGTAAGAAGTATTTGCTCTTCATATTTACCTGATTGGAGACCAAATGTAGACTATAGAAATATATATAGTGCTCATAAGGACCAAGGTGGCGGTGTTAGTATTGATTGTATTCATGAATTAGATTATCTTTTTCATTTATTTGGATTTCCTTCTAATGCGTATAATGTAAGAGGAAAATATTCTCATTTAGAAATTGACAGTGATGATTTATCTATATATATTTTTAAATACGATGATAAACTTATTGAATTGCACCTCGATTATTTTGGAAAGAATAAAGAACGTACTGTAGAAATATATACTGAAAAAGGACGTTTCATTGGTGATTTTTATAGAAATGAAATTAGGTATCCAAATGGCAAAATTGAATCCTTTGATACTTCACCTAATTATATGTACATAAAAGAACTAGAAACATTTTTGGATATGATAGATGGAAATTCTATTAATGAAAATTCAATAGAACATTCGATAGAAGTTCTTAGATTTGCTGAAGGAGAAATAAAATGAAAATATTATTTACTGTTTGTGGAAGAGCAGGCTCAAAAGGGCTTAGAAATAAGAATTTAAAAACCTTTTTAGGAGATCCACTAATGTACTATACCTTATCCTGTATAGACTTATTCAAAAAAAGAAATAGCAATAGATTTCATATAGATATTGCTATTAATTCCGATAGTCAAGACTTACTAAAGCTTGCTGGTGAAACTAATTTGGATATTTTACAAATTAGAAGAGTTGAAGAGTTAGGAAAAGACGATACACCTAAAGTTAGTGTTATAAGAAATAGTTTAGAGATGGCTGAAAAAGAGAAGGGGTATGGATACGACATAATTGTTGATTTAGATATAACTTCACCGTTAAGGACAATTATAGATTTAGAGAATGCAGTAAATAAAAAAATAGAAAATACTTCTACAGATGTGGTTTTTTCAGTTGTCGAAGCAAGGAGAAATCCCTATTTTAATATGGTAAAAAATGAAAATGGAGTAGTTAGCAAAGTAATTAGTTCAAATTTTGTTGCAAGGCAGCAGGCACCTGAAGTATATGATATGAATGCATCTATATATGTTTATGCAAAAGCATTTCTTATAAACAATGATGTACGTACAGTATTTGATGGGAAAATAGATATAGTTAAAATGACTGATACTGCTATTCTCGATATAGATAGCGAAAATGATTTTGAACTGATGGAGATTATGGCAGAGTATTTGTATAAAACTTACCCTAAATTCAAAGATATAAAGGATAATATAAAAAGTATAGTTTAAAGCCTTTGAAAAATTACTTAATAAGTCATTTTGATATTGTCAATTGGAAAGTGTTTCTTTTCAGTGTTAAATGATTTTGCATTCCTTAAGTTGTAGTAGATTTTTGGTAATATGCCAAAACTACTACAACTACTAATAATTCTTTTAATTTCCCTCTGACTTATTAACACCACCTTCAGCTAACATATTCCTATTTACTATGATTACATGTAATGATACTTTCTGTTAAATCCTTATTTAACGCATTTATCAATGAATGATTATACGTATCATCAAAAATACGCTTATCCTATCCATTTATAACGTCTTTACTGTTTTGTTTAATTTTATAACATAACTCAACTAACTCTATAAAGAACCTTTTTTCTATTTAGAAAAACCATTCACTTGAAAGTGAATGGTTTTAGTGTCCTATATAAAAAATTTTTTTACATATTATTATTTTATTTCAACAGCATCGATTGAAATATAGTATCCAGAAGAATCAATGTTTTTGTTACCAGAAACAACGATCTTTGCTGTATGATTTCCAGGTGTTAAACCATCTTTTGCCAAAATAACTTTACCTTGCGATAAAGCACTATACTCATCAACATCATAAGCTACATCATCAATATAGACTTTTGCTATACCACGATTTGAAGCCATAAGTGCATAAATATTTAACCCAGAACCTTGAAAATTGAAGGTCAAAACGCTATTAGTTATATTTGAATAATGTTGGCTACCATCAAAAGATTTAGTCCAAGCACCACTATAAATAAGCCTAGAATCTGTATTTTCATATTTTCCTGCTACAAGACTTGTTGGTGCGCTTAGGATTTCAATAGCATCAATTGAAATATAATATCCAGAGGAGTCAGCATTTTTAGTACCAGAAACAACAATCTTTGCTGTATGCTTCCCAGCTGATAACCCATCTTTTGTGAAAACAACTTTATTTTGCGATGAAGCAT
Source organism: Clostridium cellulovorans 743B (assembly GCF_000145275.1). NCBI lineage: Bacteria > Bacillati > Bacillota > Clostridia > Eubacteriales > Clostridiaceae > Clostridium > Clostridium cellulovorans. The sequence goes on along the minus strand of NC_014393.1, from coordinate 2,608,204 downwards.
TATATTCATCAACATCATAAGCTACATCATCAATATAAACTTTTGCCATACCACGATTTGAAGCCATAAGTGCATAAATATTTAAACCAGAACCTTCAAAGGTGAAGTTCAAAACACTATTAGTTACATTTGAATAATGTTGGCTACCATCAAAAGATTTAGTCCAAGAGCCACTATAAACCAGCCTAGAATCTGTATTTTCATATTTTCCTGCTACAAGATTTGTTGGTGCGCTTAGGATTTCAATAGCATCAATTGAAATATAATACCCAGAAGAATCAACATTTTTAGTACCGGAAACAACAATCTTTGCTGTATGTTTCCCAACTGATAACCCAGCTTTTGTAAAAACAACTTTACTTTGTGGTGAAGCATTATACTCATCAACATCATAAGCTACATCATCAATATAAACTTTTGCTATACCACGATTTGAAGCCTTGAGTGCATAAATATTTAACCCGACACCTTCAAAGGTGAAGGCCAAGACGCTATTAGTTACATTTGAATAACTTTGGGTACCGTCAGAAGTTTTAGACCAAGAACCAGTATAAGTCAGTTTTGGGTCTGTATTTTCATACTTTCCTGCTATAAGATTTACTGGTGCACTTAAAATTTCAATAGCATCAATTGAAATATAATATCCGGAGGATGCAGGATTTTTAGTACCAGAAACAACAATCTTTGCTGTATGTTTCCCCGTTGCTAATCCATCTTTTGTGAAAACAATTTTACTTTGTGTTGACGCATTATACTCATCAACATCATAAGCTACATCATCAATATAGACTTTTGCTACACCACGATTTGAAGCCATAAGCGCATAAATATTTAAACCAGAACCTTCAAAAGTGAAAGTCAAGACGCTATTAGTTACATTTGAATAATGTTGACTACCATCAGAAACCTTAGTCCAAGAACCAGTATAGTTCAGCTTAGAATCTGTATTTTCATATTTTCCTGCTACAAGATTTGTTGGTGCTCCTAAAATTTCAATAGCATGGATTGAAATATAGTATCCAGAGGAAGCAGGATTTTTAGTACCAGAAACGACAACCTTTGCTGTATGTATCCCAGCTTTCAACCCATCTTTTGTGAAAACAATTTTACTTTGTGCTGACGCATTATACTCATCAAAATCATAAGCTACATCATCAATATAAACTTTTGCTATACCACGATTTGAAGCCATAAGTGCATATATATTTAAACCAGCTCCTTCAAATGTAAAGGTCAAGACACTATTAGTTATATTTGAATACTGTTGGCTACCATCAGAAACTTTAGTCCAAGATCCGCTATAAGTAAGATTGCTATTGGTATTTTCATATTTACCAGGAGAAAGTGGCGATACAATCTTTGATGTTATAGAAGTATCTGTGAAATTGTACATAAGCATATTTCCATTATTATCAGACAATTTTATACACGAAGTTGACCCTGTGAGATTCAGAGTGGCTTTATCATTGGTTGTTTTAAGATCGATAACTCCTGCTTTAAGAACTTTAGCCTTTATTATAGCAACGGTCCCCGAACCATTTGTAGATTCTACATTTCCAGTCTTAGAAATCCAAATCGAGGCTTGTCCCAAGTTATTGATGATATTTTTTTGAACACTAGTTCCAAGTATAGAACCGGATTCAATGCTTTGTATTTGTAGCATATTTGAATCATAAATAAAATCCCAAGATAATGCGTATAGATTACTTACAGACGAAATGTTAGCCGTAATGATAATTGTATTTCCAACTGTCGCTTCACCAGTAACGACATAGGAGATTTGGGCTGGTGAGTAAGCTGCCAATACAGGAATCCCAAATAAAGACATTTGCATAAAAAAGGATAAGACAAAAATGGTGCTAAACGATTTTTTTATCTTTTTATTAAATAAAATTTTCATATGTTTCCTCCTTCAACTAATTGAATATTATAGCTTTAATTATATATTGAAAAAATAAAGTTGTAAATTCACTATATTAAACGTTATTATTAAAAAAATTAAAAACTTAATTGTATCAATCCCCAATATATAGATATTTATTGTAGAAGATTAAAAAAAAGCTAGAATAAAGTAGATTTTTAGTGCGATATCAAAATAGTCCTAAGAAAGGTCTTCTCAAATATTGATTAATTATTCTTAAACAATTATAATTTAATTATATTTATGATTATAATTTTTCATTATTTGATTTCATTCCTAGAATTTATTTAATTTCTAATTAACTGCAAGTAAATACAATTATACATTATTTCCTATATAATGTATAATTGTATTTACTAAGATTTTTATACCAAATTATGAGAAAGAATTATTAATTAGTGAAAATTTATAATAATCGAAAAGGGGATGCGATTATGAATAAACTTAATAAATTATTAGCGATAACATTAGTATTAAATTCGATGTTATTTAATGTTGATATTAGAGGTACAGAGTTACCTAATACTCAAGTGAAAACTGCAAGCTTGCAATTAAATGATTTCGATAATTCCACAACAAAAACCTTAGATTATAGTGCTAATACATATGCAACTTCTACAGCAGATGGACTAGCTATTACAGAAGCTATATATAATGGATTAGTTAATTTTCAACAGACTATTGATTTATCAGCTTTTGCTAGTGTAATTGACACACCACAAATTCCATTAGATTTATATTGTCTTGTTTATAAACAAGCTCCAGATTTATTCTATATCAGCAATAATGTTCGTTGCTCTTATACTACAGATCAGAATGGTAAAATAGTTTCTTATAAGCTTTACATAAGCTATCTATACGATATTCCTACATGTAAAATAATGAAACAAAAATTAGATGCTAAAGTTAATTATATAAAAGAAAACTACCTAGACTTAGTAGACAGTGAGGTGCAAAAAGAATATGTAATCCACGATTATCTTATTGAAAATTGCACATATGATTCTCAATCTGTATCATCGGGAAATGTACCTCTGATATCTCATACTTCCTATGCAGCATTAATCAATGGTAAGGCTGTATGTGACGGATATTCTAAAGCAGCATCTTTACTTTTTGAAAAGTGTGGAATAGAGTCAGGAATAATCGAAAGTGCTCCTATGAATCACGCATGGAATATTGTTAAAATTGAAGGAGTGTACTATCATTTAGATGTAACTTGGGATGATCCTGTTCCTGAAAGTAACAAAAATAGATATGCTTATTTTAATTGTTCAGATAACGAAATGAATAAAGATCATAGTTGGGTTCCAGTAGATTCAATAGCAGCTCCAAGCAACAAGTTTTCATTTTTGAGAAGTTATAGTTATATTGCTAGAACAGAAGATACTTTAAATTACAAAGTAGGAAACTCTTTAACTTATACAAATTTATATGGTGCTAATTCAACTAATGAATTGCTATCTTTTGTTACAAATGATTTTGTTGGAGATAGAAAAAATATCTATTATATAAATGGTTCCGATGTTGACGGAAGAACTGCTAATTGTGTTATGAAATACAACGTAGTAAAGAATACAAATGATATATTATTTAAAACTTCAGGAACTATAACTGATATATATAAAAATGATAGTGGAATAGTAGTTAAGTACACTGAAAACAACATCCTTTTAACTACTGTATTATCAACAAAGCTTGATGAGGATATTAATAGGGATGGAATTATTGATATCAAGGATTTAGCTACTATCGCTAGTAAATATAATGTTTCTCTGAAAGATACTAGCTATAAATCATTGATTGATTTTAATAGAGATGGGCTTATAGATATATTTGATATTGTTAAAATTACGCATAAACTATAGTTAAATTAAAAGAGATACTTTCTTGATGCTACAATATAAATTCGCTATAGCTGTCCAAATATTTTTAGGGGGAAAATGTGAAAAGAATATTTAATTTTGCATTTATATTATTTGTTTTTCTTTTGGTGCTTAGATCAACTTCTGTACAAGCCTCTGATGCAAGTATCGAAATAAAAACTCTAGGAGAAGTAAAGAAAGGTAATTTTATTGATATACAAATTGATTTAAACAACATAACAAATATGTATGCTGCTAGTGTTGACTTTAACTATGATAGTAAAATCATTTTAGTAAAAAACATTTCTGTAAATAGATCTATTACAGGAGAAAATATATATGAGTATAACTATCCTAATAATGAAAATAATAAAGCTAAGTACGGTTTTACATTTTTAGGGGATACAAAAGGTTATACAGGTACCAACAACTTTCTTTCAATTAAAGCTGAAGTTCTAAGTGATGGTAAATTAAATATAAACTCAGATAATTTTAAAATAGAATTAGTTGAAAAAGTAAATACTTCATTGGTTGATATAGATTATCAATTAATAGTCACAGAACAAATGAAAAAGGTAAAAGAACCTAATAATGATGAATCTAGAAAAACTGAAAGTTCTGCATCAAACAATATTGGCAGTAATAAAAATATTGAACAGAACAATATAACTGAAAATAGTAGTTTTATCGATAAAACAGAAATAAATACTACAAAAACGCCTCTCCAACAAGAAACGACCAAAATAGAAAAGAACAATAACAGTTCTGGCTTGCTAAATAAAGTTCAAAATGTCGATAGTAGTAATGATGCTGTACCAAAGGATAATACTATTAATGATATCTTAGATTTCAATGATAAGGAAGGAATAAATGTAGCTACAGAAACTTTGCCAAAAGATGAAGCTAATAATCCAATTGATATAGATGAAAAGTCATCTAATAGTTTCTTCTTACCAGTTATAATAATTGCTATCCTGTTGATATTAGGATCTATAATGTTCTATAAGAAAGTTTCTCGAAGAAACATAAAAAGAATATAAAAATGATTATGGTGGTACTGTATTTTTTAGTACAGTACCAGGATAATATTAGATTCCAGTTTTTAAGAATACCACGAAATTTTTTTTATATATCCTGCAGAACTCTGATAGTTAAATATATGTTCCTTATTAATTCTAGAGTATATTCTTAAAATATAAACTTCATCATTACAATCTGTAAAGAGTAGTTTTATACCTTTCTTTTCATAAGGATTTGCTCCTTTTACAATAATCGAATATTTAGTGACTGGATCATTATTGCACTCAAGAGTAATTGTTTCAATGCCTGGAATGGTATCTGGAACATACTCTTTTTTGTTTACAATAAGTGGAGCTCCGGGAACTAACAATCCTTTTTCAAAACACCCATCATATTTACTTGATTTTCCTACATGTATAAAACTTTTATTGTTGCTTGAAACCACATAACCAAGTGTCTCCTCTGTTTCTTCATTACAATTATTAAGATTAAAACTACAGTTATTCATTTTCAACTCCACATAAACAATAATTACTATATATGATATGAAAAAGTAGCCTTCAGGTGCAAAAAAATATATAAAAAAATATATAAATTTATATTTAACATTATAGATTGTTTCATTAGTAACTCAACAGACACTTCTACATTGAGTTACTATTTATTGCAAAGGCAACAGTTTTAAACCCAATAATATTCACATGTATACTATATTTCAATTATTAATTTATTATATACTTTTATGGTTCTAACTTAAATTTTTAATCAGTAGTCTACCATTTATCTGTTTACATATTTTAACTATTAATGTAATATATTACATGTAGTTGTTTGTAGTTTAATTTATATAAAAATAACTAAGTAAGAATAAATTGCATCCAACAAAAATATAAAAAAGGAGATGTTAAATATGGCATACGCTCAATGGGTAACTATTACGATTTTACCAGATAACTGTGATGTAGTTCTTAAAAATTTTCAACTAGATTGGGGTAAGTTTTATGCCCCAAATAATAAAGATGCAGAAATTGATAAAAATACCCTTGAAAATTATCAAGTGAAGAAAGAAATTCCTTATTCTATTTCCTCATGTGGGAGAGAGGACGCTTCTAGTGGTACAGAAGGCTCTTTCAATGTCTGCGATGACCAAGGTCAACAAATATGCAACATTTATTGGGATTGTCCATGGGGAAGTAGTACAAATACCTTTAAAGTGTCATCAATTAATACTGGCTATATGGTAGATTATTCTGGAGATAATTTAGATGGTGGAGCCCTAGGCACAGTTACAGTAGAAATATTTAAGAAATACGCCTAGACTATATTTTATTTTGCATAAAAGAATATAATTATTTAAAGCTATAGATACCTTAATATTATCTTAAACTTATTATAAAATCTATCTATATTTCACCATAACTATGGCAAGAAATTTTTATGCAAAAACATAATTTATCTATAGGTATCTATAGCTTACTTCAACTTATAACATGTATCTTCCTATTCAACCCATCAGAATTATACTCCTGTCTAGATTATTTCATACTAGCTACAGCCTACACAAAATTAGTATTCATGTTATAGTCTTCTCCCCATACAGTTAATATAGTACTATTATATCCTCTCACTGCATTATCTACCTATTTAAAGCAACTAAAGCGTGTAATTTAAAGCCATAATATGTCTCTTTTTTCGAAGCGCATCGCTCATAGTCAAATGACTTATGAAAGTGAGTTCTACCAAATTTACACACAGGAATAGGCATACTATATGCAATTCTTATTAGATCATATTGATAGTTAAGAAATTCCATAAATTCCTTACGGATTGCATCTGTGATTCTAAATAAGGATTTTCTTACTCTATAAAATCTTGTTCTACTACAAGAATTAGGGAATAAATTTCGTAAGTTTTTAGAACAAAACCAAGCTTTTTCAGAGCCAATGGTTACGAGTTCATCTATTAAAGGTAAAGTAATGATTTCGCTATTAGACATTACTGATTTATTAATATTGCGACGTAGAGTTACCTTTTTGTAAAAATCATCAATTATAACATAAGTGACAACAATAAAATCTTTATTAAACTCCGGTATATGAGTTAGCCTCCTATCATTAGATTAGTCGTGTTTTTTAATGATAGCTTAGCGAATATGCTGGAGTTTTTCTATTTGTAAGTATTACCAGCGTATTTAACTAGCACAACGGGGTTAAAAACTAAACTTATATATATTCTGGTTAGAAATATTCATTAATTTTATCAACATTACATGAATTTGACATAATTTTTATAACCTTTGATTTATAATCATTATAGATTCTATCAAGAACATCTAAAGAATTGGGAACTATATAGGTAGCATATCCATTATTATTCGACTGTACTTTACCGAATTTTCATTTCATAATTATAACATGTATTCCAGAATAATAGCGGTGTTAAGTTTTTTCATGAATCTAAAAGCCATTGATTTTGGTGTAAAATTTAAAAAGATATTGTTTAAAACCTAGTGTCGTAGTATAATTATATGGATGCCAGTGGGACAATTATTGCCCTCTGGGGCAGGATAAGTACGAAGGTTGAAAAACCATGTGCTTTCGCTTCTAACCCTTTAAGGGTTCCTATAATATTAAGTAATGGGAAGGAGATAATAATATGATCTATTCAACAGAAGTACAACACATGTGCACTGTAGCAAAAGGCCCAAATCATGGTCCAGCACCAATTCCAGTTGAAGGTAAATGGGTACAAGCTAAAGAAGTATCAGACATATCAGGATTAACTCACGGTATAGGCTGGTGTGCACCTCAACAAGGGGCATGTAAATTAACATTAAACGTAAAAGACGGTATAATCCAAGAGGCATTAGTTGAAACAATAGGATGTTCAGGTATGACTCACTCTGCAGCAATGGCTTCAGAAATATTACCTGGTAAAACTATTTTAGAAGCATTAAATACTGACTTAGTATGCGATGCTATAAACACAGCTATGAGAGAATTATTCTTACAAATCGTTTACGGAAGAACTCAAACTGCATTCTCAGAAGGTGGACTACCTATCGGAGCAGGACTTGAAGACCTTGGTAAAGGATTAAGAAGCCAAGTTGGTACTATGTATGGTACATTAGACAAGGGACCAAGATATTTAGAAATGGCTGAAGGCTATGTTACAAGACTAGCTTTGGATGCTGATGATCAAATTATCGGTTATGAATTCATAAGCTTAGGTAAAATGATGGACGCTATAACAAAAGGTACTGATGCAAATGAAGCTAAAGAAGCTGCTACAAGCTCTTATGGTAGATTTGCTGATGCTGCTAAGTACATCAACCCAAGACACGAATAATATAAGGGAGGTCGAAAAATATGGCTTTATTTGAAAGTTATGAAAGAAGAATTAATCAAATCACTCCAGTACTAGAAAAATACGGAATAGCAAGCCTTGAAGAAGCTAGACAAATAAGTCTTGATAAAGGCATAGATGTTTACAATATAGTTAAATCAACTCAGCCAATCGCATTCGAAAATGCTATGTGGGCTTACATTGTTGGTGCTGCTATAGCAATTAAAAAAGAATGTAAAGTTGCTGCTGATGCTGCTGCTGCAATAGGCGAAGGCTTACAAGCATTCTGTATCCCTGGTTCAGTTGCTGACGACAGAAAAGTTGGTATAGGACACGGAAATTTAGGCGCTATGCTTTTAAGAGAAGAAACTAAATGTTTCGCATTCTTAGCTGGTCACGAATCTTTCGCAGCTGCTGAAGGTGCTATCAAAATAGCTGAAAAAGCTAACAAAGTAAGAAAAGAACCATTAAAGGTTATATTAAACGGTCTTGGAAAAGATGCTGCAATGATCATTTCAAGAATCAATGGTTTTACATATGTTCAAACTAAATTTGACTATTACACAGGAAAACTTGAAATAGTTAAAGAAACTCCATACTCAACTGGATTAAGAGCACAAGTTAAGTGTTACGGTTCAGATGATGTTAGAGAAGGTGTTGCTATAATGCATCACGAAGGTGTTGACGTATCAATCACTGGTAACTCAACAAACCCAACTAGATTCCAACATCCAGTTGCAGGAACATACAAAAAAGAATGTGTTGAACAAGGAAAGAAATACTTCTCAGTTGCATCAGGTGGTGGTACTGGAAGAACTCTTCACCCAGACAACATGGCAGCAGGTCCAGCTTCTTACGGTATGACTGATACTATGGGAAGAATGCACTCTGATGCTCAATTCGCAGGATCTTCGTCAGTTCCAGCTCACGTTGAAATGATGGGATTAATCGGTATGGGTAACAACCCAATGGTTGGTGCTACAGTTGCCGTTGCTGTTGCTATAGAAGAAGCAGCTAAATAATAGGCTGTTTTACTTGTCCAATAACAATAAAGTTTAGTCAAAACATAAAAAGTTTGGTTAAAAATAAAAAAGTTTAGTCAAGGTTGTGTGGCCGATGAATGTTTTCACATTCATCGCTGCACAGCCTTTTTATTTTTCGGCCTCTTCATCTGAGAGTCAGGCTGTAAAAAATAGAAAAATAAATAGATTTTTATATAGAAAATTAAATAGATTATCTCGCTTTAATCCTTATAAGATCAGGCTTTATGGAAAGAAAGTAGAAAGATAAAATAGAAAAATGAATAGATCAATTCATGCCTCTACAATATAAAACAAGCCACATCTTGAATCAAGAAAAATGACATAATTCTTATGACGGCCGTCAAATGACCAAACTTTATTATGATTTTTTTAAATGGAATTTTGAATAGAAAAAGAATAGAAATAATATTTTGACCAAACTTTATTATAATTCAAGAAAATTCAGAACAAAGGAGGCTAGTGATTTCAAGGCTTTACAGATTGGAGCATTTTGGGAATGACTAAACTTTATTGTTATTATATATTACTAGCTTTAAAGACAATTTAATTAAATAAAAGTTCTTTATAAGGACAGTTTCCGTTGAATAATGATAGATTTAATTCTATTGATTATGATGGGGGCTGTCTTTTTTATGTTTCAGAAGGGTTATCATATCAAGAAGATAAAATCAAATGTAGATTTATTTTCAAAACTAGTTATGGCTGTCTAATTATAATTGGCAAAATTTAGAGATGGCTTTGAATACGAGAAATTAGTGAAAAGTACTAGAAGTGCTAGAGAATTGACTAGAGATATTTCGTTATTTTGCAGAAAATTAAAGAATTTAGCAAAATTACTAAGTAATATAAGAGTAAATGCTTTAATCTGTATTTAAAAAAATGTAAAAATAGAGGATTTTTCTTATTTTTAGAGAAATAGGTTACAAAGGGGTGTGAAATTGGAATATGATTATAGAAAAGAATAATATTAATTTTAAATTTAATGATTCTGTTAACCATGAAGAAGCAGTTAATATTATAACTAAGTTTTTTAAATATTTAGATATAGTCTTAAATGATAGAAAATATGGTGAATTCTTAAAGTACGTAGATTATACAGTTGAAGCTAAATTAGGAGCAAACTATTCTACAGACGATAAGACAATGACAATACCAATGTTTGACTTTGGTAACTTAGATGAAGTAATTTATAATGAATTAGTTCATGTTAAAGTAATTATTGACAACTATGATATGTTGAAAAAGGCAATGAATGAAAAAATAAACAATGCTCTTGCTTTTTTAAGTGAGTACTATGCAATTTATGAAACAAAACTATACTTTTACAATAAAAATCCTGATATATTAAAACTAAAAGGTGAAATTGACAGTATGTGGCGGGAGAAAAAGTTGTATTTTGAGAAGGGCAATGAATTAATAAGTAAATATGAGAAAATTTTAAAATCTAATAATAAAAAATTAATATCAGAAGTTGAAATATCCTTTGGTAATGAAGTGAAAGAATTCAAGAAAAATATTAATTATTTTAACGCTCAATGGTTAGGAAATGTATCAGTTTATAATCAATACTCAGAAAATAAATTTACAACCTCATATGATGAAGTTGTTGATAAAATTGCTAATTATATTGATAGTATTAATTATCCAATTACAATTGAAGATTTAAAATACATTGAAGGACTTTTATAGAATTGTTTAATCAATGATTAGAAGGTTATTACGTTAGGAACTCTAGTTAATTAGAGTTCTTTTTATTTTTATTTGATGAGGTGATGCGCTTGAGAGAATTAGCTCTTAAAGGATTAAGAATAAAAAAATAATAAAAGTAGCCAATAATGAGAAGTATTTTTTTACAACTTTTACTTATGTTAGGCTCTTGCAAAATGTAACACTTTCAAGAATTATTGAATACATAGATGTTATCCAAAATGATGTTGCGGATAGTTCTGATTTTAATAATTTTACTAAACTCTATCTTAGGCGGATAATAAAATACAAGATTGTGATAAAATATACTATACTAAAAAGTTTTTTCTATTTTGAGATTTAATATTATGTAGAAATTGACACTATAGCACTTAAAATCAAATCTATGGGACTTTGCAGATGTTTTAAGAGAAGAACTTTCTGCAACTCAATACCTGGATTATATATTTGGAATGTTATTCTTAAAAGAAATTGTTTTAAAGTTATGGAATTGCAATAAATTTAGAAATTAGTGATGAGGAGTGTGATTATATTGGCAGAAATTAAATTTGATCTTATTAAGAACCTTGGAATTTTATCAGAAGGTGCTAAAGGTTGGAAAAGAGAAGTTAACATTATTAGTTAGAGTGGTAGAAAAGCAAATGTTGGTAACAAAATTAGTTTATTTGGAGTGTGATTAACATAAAATTATTATTTATATGTAGCAGAAATAAGTGGCGAAGTCTTACAGCAGAAAAAATATTCAATAAATTAAATGGATATTCTGTAAGATCAGCTGGGACAGAAACAAATGCTCGAATTAAAATTACAGAAGGACATATTGGTTGGGCAGATATGATATTCGTTATGGAGAAAAAGCATTCTCAAAAAATCAAAAATAGATTTAATCATATGCTTTATGCTAAAAGAATAATATGTCTTGATATACCTGATGATTATGGATTTATGGATGAAGAATTGATAGAATTACTTAAAGCTAGGGGATCAGAACATATAGAGATAGATTTTTAATCATCAGCTACTTCATTGTAGGATATATATTATGAAATCACTCAAGAAAATTTCGGAGGAGTTATAGATGTTTAGCTTTCAAATAATATTTTTTATTTTCTTTGCTTTTGTAGCATTTATGGGAATAGCCACTTATATTAAAAATGAAAATTCACCTGTTATATCTACTAAAGCTCAACTAATTAAGAAAAAGAGAGACATGCATTCCCATACTGATGGTAATGGCATGATGTCGACAAATGAAGCCTTGATCCTGATATTTCAACTGGACACTGGCAGTGAAATTAAATTTAACGTTGGAAGACGTGTATTTAGAAATATTACAGAACATGAATGGGGAACCTTAACTTTTAAAGGAACACGTTTTTTAAAATTTCAATCAGTAAGTGGAAGTGTTGAAAGGTAGTTATAAAATGAGAAATACTCAAGAAATGATGGATTTAATATTAAATATAGCTAAAGAAGATGCTAGGATTCGAGCTGTATATTTATCAGGTTCACGAGTAGATCCTGATGCAACCCAAGATAAATATTCAGATTTTGATATTGTTTATATAGTAAATGAAATTCAATCTTTTACAAAGGATGATCATTGGCTAGACCAATTTGGTGATAGATTAATTATGCAGAAATCAGTTGATTGGTATAGTCATCAGTATGATTATAATAGTAACGAAGATTTTATATACTTAATGCAATTTCTAGATGGTAATAGAATTGATTTAACGCTTGTTGATATTGAAAATGTTAAAAGAAGAATAAATGATAAAGAACCTAGGATTATATTACTTGATAAAGATGGAATAGATGGTTTACATAACATCGAAGTTAAGGATTATTACTATATTCAAAAACCGTCAAAAGAAGAATTTAGGGATTGTTGTAATGAGTTTTGGTGGTTAAATACAAATATTGCAAAAGGTTTATGTAGAGAAGAATTAATGTATGTTAAATTTTTCATGGAACATTACCAGATGGATATGTTTTTAAAAATGCTTAATTGGAAAATTGGAATTGAATATGATTTTTCAGTTTCTACAGGAAAGTGTTATAAATATTTTAAAAGATACCTTAGTGATAGTGATATGGACAGATTCACAAACTTATTCCCTAATGGAGAGTATAAAGAAATTTGGGACAAGTTGCTCAAGATATGTGAGTTTTTCCACGAACTTGCTATCACTGTATCAACACATTTCAACTTTGAATATTCCAAAGAAGAAGCAGAAAATGTAATAGAATACCTTAAGAGAATGCAAATGATGGCTTAAAACTTATGTAATTGGAATATAATCAGTAGAATCTTTTTATATAGGTTATTCCATAATTAAGTTTATTGACTACTAAACTTATAGATGAATAGAAAGAGGGCTTATTAGTATGGAATTTAGAAAAGGAAATTTAGCAGAAATTCAAGAAATAATGAGGATAATTAGAGATTCTATTAAGAACATGGAACAGAATGGCATATATCAATGGGATGATATTTATCCTAATGAAATTGTAATACAAGAAGATATTCAAGGGGAAAATCTATATGTATGTATATCTGATAATAAAATTACTGGCTTTGCTGTTTTAAATAATTATCAAGATAGAGAATATGAATCAATTTCATGGAATACTACTAGTGATAATAATTTGATTATTCATCGAGTTTGTGTTGATCCAAAATATCAAGGTATGGGAATTGCTACAAAACTTATCCAGTATGCTGAAAAGCGAGGAAAAGAAGAGGCATATGATTCAATACGTTTAGACTCATTTACTAAAAATAGCATAGCATGTAGATTATATGAGAATAATGGTTATGAAAAAAGAGGCATTGTTAAATTTAGAAAGGGTGAATTCTTTTGTTTTGAAAAGAAACTTTAAGTCGCTACCTTTTTCATAGAATCTTGCACCAGTGCATAAAATCTACAATAGATATTTAACTAGTATAAAAACGTCTTATCAAAATGTATAACTAATTTAGTTATTGAAAAAATTACTATGAAATCTAAAAGGAGAATGAAAATGAAAAAAACAGCTTATTTACTTATAATTATGATGCTGATGATATCTTTGTTAAGTGGATGTAAGAGTAATTCACTTATCCAGTTAAATGTAAAAGAAGGTGACTCTTATAAAGTAACCCAGCAGATAGAACAAAATATATCAATAAAATTAGGGCAACAAGGCATTAATATGAGTGGAAACACTACAATAGTATATATTTATAATATTATTGATGTTGCAGAGGATGGAATTACTACTATTAATGTTAAGTACGATTCATTAATAGAAAAGCAAAATGCTGTTGGTGCAACTCTTGATTTTGATTCAACCAAAGATATGGATAATTCCACACCTCAAAACTTAGCTTTAAAATCTATTATTGGAAAAGAATTTTCATTTAAAATCAGCAGAGAAGGAAAAATATTAAATATCGATGGAGTTAATGAAATATTAGAAGCTATAGTTTCCAACATTAAAGATATCGACGAAAATCAAAAGGGAGTTTTGACTCATTTTCTAAACCAAACAGTAGGTAACGACGCTATAAAGGATTCACTAAATCAATCTATGGATATTTATCCTGGAAAAGAAGTTAAAGTTGGGGACTCTTGGACAAAAGAAACAGTATTAAATGCTGCTGTACCTATGAAAATTAACAGCGCTATGACATTAAAAGAAATAAAAGATGATTTAGTTACTATTGATGTAAATTCTGAGCTAAGTGCAAATGATATAATAAAGTCTCTTCAAACGGTAGGCATCAATATGAATTATAATGGAACTGGTAAAGAAACTAAAACATTAAAAGTAAGTAAGTCTAATGGTTTCTTACAAAGTGGAGATATAATACAGACATTATCAGGCACTGGTGATGTGACAATGCAAGGAAAAGGTATTTCTATTCCAATGGATATAGAAAGCAAAACTAATTATACATCACAAAAACTAAATTAGTATATAAAAAGGAGATGGAAGAATGAATTCTCATGAAATTGACTACAAAATTACTGGTGACGATATCCAATATGTAGAGATTGAACTTGATCCAAAAGAAACTGTAGTAGCAGAAGCTGGTGCTATGATGATGATGGATCCTAGTATACAAATGGAAACTATATTTGGAGATGGATCAAACCAAAATCCAAGTAGCACCTTTAAGGATAAGCTATTCTATGCTGGTAAAAGAGTTCTTACAGGAGAAAGCTTGTTTATGACTGCCTTTACAAACTTAGGTAATATAAAAGAGAAGGTATATTTTGCAGCACCTTATCCTGGAAAGATAATACCTATGGATTTAAGCCTATTAGGTGGTAGAATAATATGCCAAAAGGATGCTTTCTTATGTGCAGCTAAAGGAGTATCCATTGGAATTGACTTTAGAAAAAAACTTAGTGTAGGATTTTTTGGTGGTGAAGGCTTTATTCTCGAAAAACTAGAAGGGGATGGGGTAGCTTTTATTCATGCCTGTGGAGCTATTATAAAGAAAGATTTAATGCCGGGAGAAACTTTAAGAGTTGACACTGGATGTTTAGTTGCAATGACTCAAGAGGTTCATTACGACATTCAATTTGTTGGTGGCGTAAAAAATACTTTATTTGGCGGCGAAGGAGTATTTTTCGCCACATTAACAGGCCCTGGTACTGTTTGGATTCAAAGTTTACCATTTAGCAGACTAGCTGAACGAGTATTTGCTGCAGCACCACACCTTGGAGGGCATAGAAAAGACGAGGGCAGTGCCCTTGGAATTTTAGGTAATATTTTAGGTGGAGATAGATAGTTTAACTTGTAAAAAATATAAATAAAAAATATTTCTTTCTACGACTGAAGAAAAATGATGACTACGATGTTTATATACGTTTCATAAATGAATAGTTGTGATTAAAAGGAACTCTTGAAGTGCTACTGACTTTAAGGTTTCTTTTTTTATTTTTAAAATACACTGTATTAAATTACTTTATTTTTTTTCAATATATATTCTTTTATGTTATTATATAATAAGAATAATTATTCAAAGGTAATACAAATGAACAATAGATAGGAGAAATAAAATTATGATTAAACATATTGTAATGTGGAAATTAAAAGATACTTATGAAGGGAAGAATAAACAAGAAATTGCTACTAAAATAAAGGAAGATCTTGAATCATTAAAGAATGTAATTAATAAAATAAAAACAATAGAAGTGGGAATTAATTTTAATGATTCTGCTCAAGCATCTGACGTAGTCTTATATTCTGAATTTGAGAATGAAGATGATTTAAATACATACCAAAACCATCCTGAACATATAAGAGTTGCTGGATATGTAAGAAATGTTAACATAGAAAGAGTTGTTGTAGACTACACAGCATAGACAACAATCCTCATAAATTAGGTTAGGATGAAAAATAATGATTTATAAACGGAATAGATATATATACTTTATATTCTTAGTATCTATAATAGCTTTAGGATTATTTACAAGAAAGTTCCCTGAGTTATTTCCTAATATACTTAATATATATTTAGGAGATGCTTTATGGGCATTAATGATTTTTATCGGTTTGGGATTTTTATTCCCCTCTAAGAATATGTGGATAATCGCAATATTTGCTATTCTATTCTGCTATGGTATTGAACTTAGCCAACTATATCAGGGAGTTTTTATAGATTCTATAAGGAAGACTTCAATTGGTCGACTTGTTTTGGGCGTTGGTTTTTTGTGGAGTGATTTGATTGCCTATATTTTAGGTATTAGTCTAGGTTTTCTTTTGGAATCTATATTTTTTATAGTTTTAAGAAAATCAAAAAAGATTAATAGATTTTAATCTTTTTTTAATCTTTATAATTTATAATAAACATATAAAAGACAATTTTATCAGCATTAAGGAGGAAGAAATGAGCTTAATTCAAACTTTTATTGATATAATACTTCATCTAGATAAACATTTAAATGAGATAGTACAGAACTATGGTGTATGGACTTATGCACTTATGTTCTTAATAGTTTTTTGTGAAACAGGACTTGTAATTACTCCATTTTTGCCAGGAGATTCATTGATCTTTGCTACAGCCGCTCTTTCAGCATCAGGTTCTCTTAATATCGTTACTTTATTTATAGTTTTCTACTTAGCAGCTGTAATTGGAGATACTGTGAACTATCACATCGGAGAAAAAATAGGAACCAAAATATTAGAAAAAGAGAAGATTCCACTTATAAACAAAGAATATATACATAAAGCTAATGCTTTTTATGAAAAACATGGCTCCATGACTATTGTAATAGGTAGATTCATACCAATAATAAGAACCTTCGTTCCTTTCGTTGCAGGAATAGGTGAAATGAGTTATTCAAAATTTATAACTTATAATCTACTTGGTGGATTATTATGGGTTGGCTTGTTCTTAGTTGGAGGTTACGTTTTTGGGGATTTACCTTTTATTAAAGAACACTTTTCGTATGTACTAATTGCTATTATTGTTATTTCTGTAATACCAGGAGTAATAGCTTATATTAAAGAAAAAAGAGCAAGCAAGGCTACTGTTTAAAAATATGATATTTGATTTTATAAAAAGGGGACTCAATCGAGTACCCTTTTTATGTGAAAAATATTTTTAAAGAAAATTATTTACATAAAAAACTAACAGGTTAATTTGTTGGGTAATCTATTACTGGAAGATAACCATCATAATCTCCTACAATTGGAGGAACGAATAGGCCATTTAATGAAGCTCTTAAATCTTCTTCTCTCAGTTCTGCAATTTTTGTTACTGCTACATATAGTCTAGATATAGCAAACCATGTTGCATAGTCTACAATCCCACTTTGAGATAATTTGAATACCTCTTGGAACTTTTTAACTGACGTTGCGGTTTTTGCATCGTAAACTCCAGTAACCGCTAATTTTGGTATTGCAGGAAAATTAACTGCGATCCGATTTAAAAAAGTTTGAACAGTTCTAACTGGTTGCCCAGATGAGCCAATTCGCAATGCATAACCAGGGAAAGATTGAGGAATTCCAACTACTTTTTCAGCTCTAACCAAGTTTATATCTGTTCCATAATAATGTGTAAGGATCTCATATGGAAACTTGCCGCTATCAGCTAAATACTTACTTCCCCATTGTGAGAACCAACCATCTCTTACTACTC
The DNA here is from genome assembly GCF_000145275.1 of Clostridium cellulovorans 743B. Lineage (NCBI taxonomy): Bacteria > Bacillati > Bacillota > Clostridia > Eubacteriales > Clostridiaceae > Clostridium > Clostridium cellulovorans. The sequence continues at coordinate 2,590,162 of NC_014393.1, read as the reverse complement.
TTACACCATCTACGTATTGAGTTAATAGAGGTTGCTTTTGCCCTTGACGTTGAACATAGGTTGTAAATAATTCGTCAACTAACCTACTTATATTAGCATAGATATTTCTTCCATAGAAAAAAGCTTGATCATAGGCTGTATGATTTGTTACCTGGAAATTTTTACCTTGGTTTCTATACCATTCTGTATATATTCTATTTAATGCAAAAGAGGTAATACAGTATATATTAGCCCTAATTGCTGTTTCTGGCCATGTTGCGTATATTTCACTTGAGCATACGTTTTTGATATAATCAGCAAAGTTCACTGTTACATTTGGTACTGAAGTATCATTTGGTGCTCCTAAATGTACAACTATATACTGTGGTACAACAGGCTTTTGAAGAACTACTCCTCCTGTTGGACTAGGAAGAGGCTTTACAGGATCCTCAGGTATTTTTACAGGATAATCTCCAAATAATACGGCTTCTGGTATTACAATTATATCCTCATCTGTTTGCTCTTCATTTTGTCTACGTTGATTTGTTGATCTAAGCCTAACATCTTGTAGAGAAAGAGTATCTGGTAGTATTTGAGTACCCTTGATTTCAAAATCTTCATATCCTTCTGCTGAAACCCTTATATCACAAGTACTATAAGGTCTTGTATTTGATGGAGTTTGAGAAAATTCTTTTTCTGGTGCGTCTAATTCAACAATCCCTGAAAGTCCTGAGGAATCAGTAATTAATTGTTGTTCTGTTTGTCTAGTTCCTTCACTTGTGTGTTGACTCACTACTATTTTTGCATTATCAACAGGCGCCTCAACGTTACCCCTTAAAACTCTAACTTGCAATGATCCTATTGCCATTTTAAAAGTTCCTCTCTAAATAATAGCTTACTTTATATTAATATGATTTTATATATAAAAAGTGCTTAATATGCAACAAACCTTTACTAGATTGCATATAATACACAATTGCTCTCGATTATTTTACGAAAATATAATTACATACTTAGGAGAATGTCGATTAAAATGGTAAATTTTTAGATTGAATGTAGTGTTTTCTGTAATAAAATGATATAATATCCCTAAACTTCAATTTTACATAATAAAGATAAATATAATTTATGTTTAAAAATTCTAGAACCGTAAAACAAATATATAATATAATTTGTGAAACTATAGTAAAACGTTGAAATACTAACTATTACATACTTTGGCATGCGAGCCATAGAAAACATTATTATTAATTATGAAGAACATCTCGATAAATATTTTGTAGTTCTTATTGAATCTTTATAGAATACTCTTTTTCACTAGCTAAATTCTATAAATCAATGTAGAACTATACTAAACTTAATTAATATAACAATCAGAAGGGATGATTTAAGTGAAAATTAAAACAAAAATACTAACTTTATCTGCGAGCATATTAATTATACCAATGGTACTTCTTCTTATTGTAAGTATATCTAATTTTTCAGTAGAATTAAAAAAGCAAATAATGACAAGTGCTCAAAGTAATTTAAAAATCGCTAAATATACTATGGAACGTTTCTGTAAAAGTTATGATGAAATTCTCAGTTCACTAAATACAGTAGATAAGTCAACCCTGGATAAAATTAACGACAAATATGAAGGAATCGATAAAATTTATCTGTTAGACAAAACTAATAGCAATTATAAGGCTATAAAAGACTCTAAAGAAACTAAATGGTTTGATTTAGATAATAAAGATTATGTTACAGTCGCAAAAGCTGTATATAATGATAAAGGTGAATTTTTAGATGTAGCAGCAATTGATATTAGCTTAGATACAATTGGTAAAATCGTTAAAAATTTAGATTTAGGTAATGGAGCATATTATATGCTCACAGATGAAAATAAGATACTAATTTACCATTCTACTAAAGAAAAAATTGGTACAGAGCTTTCTACAGAAGCAATTAAGCAAAAAGCTTATTCGACAACTGATAATGGATATGTAGAATACAATTACCAAGGTGAAGATAAAGTTGGATTTTATGCAACTATTGCAGATACTAATTGGAGGATAGTTGGTGCTGTGAGCTTGACAGTCTTAGACTCTACAGTAAATAAAGTTTTAACAGTTGTATCTGTTATAGGTATAATTATAGCTTTAATAGCTGGTTCTATATCTATTATATTTGCGAAAAAGCTTGTGAATCCAATTGTGCAAGTTTCAAAGGAATTACAATCTGTAGCTGGTGGAGATTTTACTATAAAATCAGAAGTTAAATCAAAAGATGAAACTTCACTGCTTGCTAAAGCGGTTAATGATATGACAAGCAATTTATCTGTATTATTCAACGATATAAGTGATGCTGCTTTAAAGGTTTCTGAGTCTTCTGATACATTATCTTTTTCTGCAAACGAGATGACGACCATTACAAATCAAGTATCTCACGCAGTTTATGAGATTTCTAATACGTCTACTAACCAAGCTCATGATACACAAAATGGTTATGACAAAGCTTCAACCTTAGCTGAAAGCATAAATAATTTAACCAGTGCTATTGAGGAAATGGAAAAAGAAATAATAGAATGTAATTCTTTAAGTGGAAGTGGAATGTCATCAATTATTGAGGTTGCTACAAAAGCAAATGAAAATGATGAAGCTGTAAGTAAAGTTAATGAAGCAGTTGTAGAAGTTGATTCTAGTGCAAAACAAATTAATGTAATAGTAAATGCAATAACAAGTATTGCGGAACAAACAAATCTTCTTGCTTTAAATGCTTCTATAGAAGCAGCAAGGGCAGGGGAAGCCGGCAAAGGTTTTTCAGTTGTTGCAGATGAAATAAGGAAATTAGCAGAAGAATCTGCTACAGCAAGTAATACTATAAGAGAACTTATACAAAATATTCAACATCATTCAGATAACGCTGTAAATGCTATAAAAATTTCAAAAAACATCGCAACTACTCAAAATGTAATAGTAGACACAGCTAAAGATGCCTTTACAAAAATATCAAATTCACTAGATTCATTAATTGATTGGGTAGGCAAAATAAATATTTTAGACAAAGATATGATTGAAAAGAAAGACTTAATTGTGAGTTCTATGGAAAATCTTTCAGCTTCTGCTCAGCAAACTGCAGCTGCTACAGAAGAAGTTTCTGCATCTATGGAGGAAAATACTGAAAGCATGCAAGAAGTAGCTACGGTGGCTGAAACTTTAAACAAGTTATCACAAAGATTAAAGAAAGATATTGAAGTTTTTAAATTTAGATAAATAATTATATAACTCTTGCTGTGATATAAAGAAGACTAACATACTTATATCACAGCTTTTTTCAATAGATTTGAATAAATTTCTATGATATAATTACTTGTTTAAGTAAAATTTCATTTGAAAGATTTATTAGTTAAATTAGGAGATATACATGATTCGAGTATTTGCAATTAATATAAAAGAAAAGATAGGTTCAAAAGAATTCTCAACACTTTGTAAATATGTATCTAAAGAAAAAAAAGAAAGAATCAATAGATTTTTAAGATATGAGGATCGTGTAAGAGGATTATTTGCTGATCTTATTATAAGATATCTTATAGCTTCCGAATATAGGATAAATAATGAAGAAATAAAGTTTATTTACAATGAGTATGGTAAGCCACTTATTAGAGTTTTAGATAATGTACAGTTTAATGTTTCACACTCTGGTGATTGGATTGTTTGCGCTATTGGAGATAGCGAAGTAGGAATAGATGTAGAGAAAATATCTAAATTTGATTATGACATAGTAAAACGTTTCTTCTCTAATATAGAAGCTGAGGCTTTTTTAGAAGTTCCAGAAGAGAATAGAAAAGAACTTTTTTACGAGCTTTGGACTTCAAAAGAAAGTTACATAAAAGCAGTTGGAAAAGGGCTTAGTATACCATTAAATTCTTTCTCAGTTTTAAACTATTCAGTAGAAGCCACTAAGGACAATGTTGAAAAAATTGACGGTTGGACATTAAAACCTCTAAACCTTGATGAAGATTATAAACTTACGATGTGTTCAAAAGGTAGTCTTATTGATGAAAATGTTACATTGCTAAGTATACAAAACCTAATAAATTTCTTTATTGGTAACGAAAGTAATCCTTGTCATATTGGGTAGTAGGTTTATTGAATTGGTTATAGCTGTATGATATAATAGTTAAGGCTTGATTTTACTCAATATTAAGCTTATTTTACTATAACCAATGTAAATATATATATTGCAATTAAGTTTCTACACCAAAACTAGTTATCTTCTAGGTTATTGAATATCAATCAAATGTAGAGTTATTATTGCAACTTATATATAATATAAAACAGTGAAAATTACATAACTATTTTAATGATTAGAAAATCTATGTATTTTTAGACATTATTATGATCTATAATCTAAGGAGGGTAAACATATGTCAGGACATTCAAAATGGCATAATATACAAGCAAAAAAAGGTAAAGCGGATGCTAAGAGAGGTAAGATTTTTACAAAGCTGGGTAAGGAAATAATGGTTGCTGCTAAAGGTGGATCTAACCCAGATACTAATGCAAAATTAAGAGACGTTATTGCTAAAGCAAAAGCTGCAAATATGCCAGCGGATACTATCTCAAGAGCTGTTAAAAAAGGGGCCGGGGAATTAGAAGGAGTTAACTACGAAGAAATAGTATATGAAGGCTATGGCCCAAATGGTGTTGCTTTTGTTGTAAATGTTTTAACAGATAATAAAAACAGATCAGCATCAAATGTAAGAGTTGCTTTTGATAGAAATGGTGGAAATTTAGGAGCTTCCGGCTGTGTCGCATGGATGTTTGCTAAAAAAGGACAAATAATCATCGAAAGAACAGCAGATATGGATGAAGATGAAATAATGATGACAGCATTAGAAGCTGGTGCTGAAGACGTAGATGCACAAGAAGAAGCTTTTGAGATTATCACAGCAATGGAAGACTTTTCAACAGTAAGAGAAGCTTTAGAAGCTGCTGGTTTCGAATTCGCATCAGCAGAGATAACTATGATTCCAGACAACTATGTTGAAGTAGATTTAGCTACTGCTGAAACTGTACAAAGACTTGTTGACAGACTTGAAGATGATGATGATGTTCAAGATGTATACCACAATGCAGAGTTTCCTGAGGAATTTGAAGGCTAATACTGAATTTTAAATGGTTTATAAGGAATTAAAATCAATAAAAAATTAGTCTTGGCTAAGATATACATACAAAAAACTCGTTTCATTATGATGTATGTCAAATATTCAATTCTATATACAATGATATACATAAATCACTCTTGAAAGTTGTTTGAAAACAATGATTTGGAGTGATTTTTCATATTGTTAAAAGCTATAAAGATATTTTTTATCACACCTATTATTGTTTGCTAACTGAACCTTCTACGTATTACGCATAATAACCAAAATACTTATAAATTTATATTTTTTTATTTAGTAACATTACTTCAAAGCTTTTGTATAAGTTCTATCATTGAAACTATATCAAAATTATAGTGCAAGTGAAGATTGTAGTTCTTAATGATAAATATAAGCTTTTAGCGTAACTTTATAAACGTAATCAATTGTTATCACAAACTATACCTCTTAATTTAGCAGTATTCCAATGAAATAAGTAACATTTCAAATTATAACTTTTGGTATAGCAATGATTATTTCTGGAACAATGAAGGGTACTGGTTTGATAAGAACTTAAACTGGATAATATATCCTTTGAAGAAATCATTAAATTTTATTGTACTTCATTATACAAAGTCTAAAAAAGAATGGTATGATTGAAGTAAAAATTTCAAATAGGATACTAAAAATAGATGGTATTATGTTAAAGTATTGTTATATGGCCATACACGTAAGTATATGTTAACTATAGAAGAGACAAGTAATCAGATGCTTGCCTCTTTGCTTAAAGATGAACTATGTACAACTTGTTGTATTTCCTGAAGAACAGTTTCTAAAATAGTGGTTCTATTTTCAATTGCCATATAATAAATTTTAACTCCTGGAATCCTTTTTATTTTATCTATATCGGGATGATTATTATAAAAAATTGTACCTATAACACAAGTAGAGCTAGTTAAAATGTTAGAAATTTCTTGTTTAAATTTTGTTGATAAAAATTGTATAGGACCTATTTCGTCAATAATAGTAATTTTGTTTGAAGTATAAGAATTATTCAAAATAGGTATTGCGAAGTTCTCAAAACCTTCTATATCTATTCCATACCTGCCCATTCTAACATTAGTATCTAAATTAACGTCAGCTATTTTTTTTCTAGTTCCATCTAAACTAACACACTGAAAGCCACTTCTATCAAACTTGCCTCGAATTTCTTCTGTATAAAATCCAATACAATTTTCTTTTCCGATACTGTGGATAATTTTTTTTAATGCTGTGGTTTTTCCAATTCTAGGTTCACCAGAAAGCAGTATTATATTTCCCATATCATTCTCCTTAAAATAATTTAAAGTATGAAATTCTTATATAAACTTAAATAATGGCAATATATCTATTATAAATTTAATAGATAAATTACCACTGATAATTTTAATATACTTAGTCTAATTGTCATATACCATAATTACCGCTTCAAAACCAGAAGCTTTAAGCTTTTGAACTTGCTTTTCTGCATTTAATCTATTAGTATAGGACCCAGACACAACTCTATATATTTTTTGATCATTTTTAGAAATGGTTATTGGCTGAATTGTTTTTGGGTTTTCTAGGGTAACTTCACTTGATTGAGCTTTTATTCCTAATTGTGATAAAATAGCGTTTGTTATTGCTAAGATTAGTTCATTTCTTTTGCTATCAAATATTCTATTGTCATTGGAATTGTCGATAAAACCCACTTCAATTAAAAGAGCAGGAGCTACTGTTTCTCTTAATACATAAAAATCTGCTGTTTTAACACCACGGTTTTTAAAACCAACAGAGACCATGGAATTTTGAATTTTTTCAGCCATTTCAGTAGCAGCTTGGCCTGGGTTTGTATATATATAGGTTTCGGCTCCAAAAGCTACTTCTGGGCTAAATGCGTTTCTATGGAAAGAAATAAAATAATCATAACTATTTCTATTTTCATATTCACTTCTTTGTGCTAAAGATAGGATAATATCACTTGTTCTTGTTTCATCTACAATAACTCCGCTAGTTCTTAATCTGTTAGCAATTTCAGTTCCTAAGCTTAAGGCGTCATCACTTTCACATCTGCCATTATATACAGCACCTGGATCTATTCCACCATGACCATAGTCAAAGCATAATCTAGCCATAATCAAAGCCTCCCTATAAATCTTTAAAGACTTTTTACAGCCTTTTATACTATAATATGTACTTTTTCTCACTATGTTACTGGCTTTTTATAGGGAAAGTAGGGGATTTAGCTTTCAATATAAAGTCGTCCTTCTTTTTTAAAATAGTATTGATCCTTTTCTTCTTTGAATATACCTTTACCATTAGTAGCTTCAGTAACTTTATCTTTCATTACTTGAACTAGATGTGTTTCAGCATAGATTATAAGTTCAACTTGATCTGTATAAAGTGTATCTTCTATATGCCAACTATTTTCACTACATAAATACTGAATTTTTCCGAGCAATTCATAGCTTATAATTATATGTAGGGGAATACCTTTTACTTTTTCTACAATATTTCCAGCATCAATTGCTATAGCCGCACCTTTTGAATATGCTCTTACAAGTCCACCAGCGCCAAGTAAGACACCACCAAAATATCTTGTTACTACTACAGCTATATTTGTAACGCCTTTCTTTTTTATAACTTCAAGAATAGGAATCCCTGCAGTACCTTGTGGTTCACCATCATCACTATATCTCTGAATTCCCATATTTTCACCGATAATATAAGCATAAGTATTATGAGTAGCTTGTTTGTGCATAAGTTTTATTTCCGTCACAAAAGCCTTTGCCTCATCCTCAGTCTCAACTCTTTTCGCATATCCTATGAACTCAGATCTTTTTTCTTCAAATCTATCTTCACCATAATTTAATATTGTATAGTACATAAATTATTCCCCCTTAGTTTCCTTAAGATATTCTTCAGCAGCTTTTAACACTGCATTATTGTTAGTTCTTTCAATTAACTGATAAACTTTTTCTTTTGCTTTCACACTATTAAGTTTACTTAATGCTTTTATAGCATAGGATACAACCTGAGAATTTTCATCATCAAGAGCTCTCAGTAAAGCAGGCTCACCATTTGGGTCTTGCAGTTTTCCTAAAGCTGAAACTGCCATTCTTCTTACATTAACAAATTTATGGACAGCTGCTTTTGTAAGAATTCCGATACCTTCCTTTGCTTTAAGTTCACCTAAAATCCATATAGCAGTTTCTTTTTCTTTATGATATAACTCTGTATAGTTTTCTAAAATATAATTTACTATATCAGTTCTTGTTATAGAATCGATATTCTCTAAAAAAAACTTTTTATCATCTTTTCCTGCGTTAGCTATAAACTCTATCAATTCTTTAGAATTTTTTGCTTTAGCTAAAAATCTATACTTAATTTTACCTTGTATTATATGATTTTTTATATCATTAAGGGCTATTCCCCGAAGCTTGCTTATACATTCAATAGATTTTCCTTCTAAATAAAGAAAATAACTGATTTCTTCACTTGTATAATTCTCGAAATCCTTCCAAGAAAATTGTATTAAATTCTTTTTGTCCATGAATATACCTCATAAATATTGTCAGTAGGCTATAAAAGTATATGTGATTTATATACACATAACTATTTAGTTTATATTATCATTAATATCTTGTAATTTCTAGTAAGATAAGAAAAAACATAAGCTAATAACTAGCTTATGTTTTTTAAATTCTTCATAGATAAATCTAAAATTTTTGCTGAATGGGTTAGCTTACCAATGGAGATGTAATCAACACCAGTCTTAGCAAGAAGTCCAATATTATCAAGTGATACATTACCAGAAACTTCAATAATAGCTTTGTCAGCTATCAAGGAAACAGCTTTTTTTATAGTATCTAGGCCCATATTATCAAGCATAATTATGTCAGCACCAGCTTCTAATGCTTCATTGACCATTTCAAGGGATTCAACCTCAACTTCAATTTTGCGAACAAATGGACTAGCTTTTTTTGCTAATTCAACAGATTTTTTAACTCCGCCAGCTGCTTCTATATGATTATCTTTCAAAAGAACACCATCAGAAAGATTGAACCTGTGGTTATATCCACCACCAACAGTAACAGCATACTTCTCTAAAACTCTTAGGTTAGGGGTTGTTTTCCTAGTATCCAGAACTTTAGCCTTAGTTCCTGAAACTGCTTCTACATAAAGACTTGTAAGTGTAGCAATACCACAAAGTCTTTGTAGGAGATTAAGAGCTGTTCTTTCACCCATTAGAATATTTCTAGTATTTCCTCTAAGTTTACCAATTTTATCACCAAAGACAACTGTATCTCCATCTTTTTTATAAAATTCAACCTCTACATCACCTAAAAGAATGAATACTCTTTTAAAAATATCCAAACCAGCCAATATGCCTTCTTCTTTTGCCAGCAAATCAACTTCTGCTAAGCTTTCCTTGCTTATTATACCTTCACAGCTTATATCAGTGTTTGGTATATCTTCTTTAAGTGCATTTAATATAATATCATCAACAACTAATTGATTCACTATAATTCCCCCTTAACCTGTGTTTAAATTCGTTAATCAACATACTTCTATTAGCATTTTCTACTGTTTTAAAATCAAAAGTTTCTGTAACTTCTGGGGTTAATAACTGAGTATTTAATATATCAGAATTTATTTTAAGCGCTGCTCTTCTTGAAAAAACTAAAGCCTCTAAAAGGGAGTTACTCGCTAATCTGTTCTTTCCATGTATTCCTGTACAGCTCGTCTCACCAACACAGTAAAGATTATCTAATGAGCTTTTACTGTTAGTATCAACCTTGATTCCGCCCATAAAATAATGTTGCACTGGAGCTACAGGGATTAAATCCTTTGTTATATCTATATTATTTTTCAAACATTCTTCATAAATAGTAGGGAACCTAGATTTTAGATACTCACCATCAAGTTCTGTCATATCTAGATATACAAATGGTACGCCTGTTTTTTTTGTTTCTTGAAGAATAGCTTCCGTAACAACATCTCTTGGCAACAATTCTTTAACAAAGCGTTTCCCTTGGCTATTATATAGTTTTCCACCTTCACCTCTTAAGGATTCTGAAATTAAGAAAACTTGTCTAGATGTTTCTTCTATAGAGGTCTCCTTCTGATAAAAACCAGTTGGATGGAATTGAACATAATTTAAATCTTTCACTTCAATATTATTTTTTAAAGCCATAGCTATTCCGTCACCAGTAACAGTAGGGGCGTTAGTGGTGTTTTTGAAGATACCGCCTATACCACCAGTAGCTAAAATGATAACTTTAGCATATATATTGAAACTTTCAGAGTTTTTTATTGCTACTGCTCCATAACAACAATTATCTCTTATTATAAGATCAGCACAATAAGTATCTTCAAGCACAGTTATATTATCTCGCTTTTTTACTTCTGATATTAAAGTATCCATCACTGCTTTTCCAGTTGCATCTTTGCAATGAACAATTCTATTAGTAGAATGAGCACCTTCCCTAGTATAGGAGAGTCCCATATTATTTTTATCAAAAGGAACCTTCATATCAAGAAGAGTCTTTATATTGTATCTTGATTCTTTTGCTAGTATTGATAGTGCTTTAATATCATTTTCATAGCCACCTGCTTTTAAAGTATCCTCTATAAAACAAGTTATATCATCTTTACTTCTAACTGTAGAAATCCCACCTTGAGCTAAATAACTATTGGCTTCCGTAATTTTACCTTTTGTTATCATTAAAATATTAAGATTACTATCTAAGTTTAAAGCAGAATATAAACCCGCTACTCCAGTACCCACAATCAACACATCATAATTCATAATATCATCACCTTGCTAATTTATGCATTGCTTCTAAAGAAGCTAGTGCCTTTAATCTTATTTCTTCGTCAAGATAAATTTCATTTTTAGAACTTTGTAAGCTTTCATATACATCTTCTAATGTAGTTTTTTTCATATTCATACAAGTCATTGTTGCCCCTGGAGAATAAAACTTCTTATTAGGGTTGTCCTTTTGTAGTTTGTGGAATACTCCTTGTTCAGTTACAATAATAAAACTTTCACAAGGATCGTTTTTGGCATAGCTTATTATTTCACCAGTACTTCCAATAAAATCGGATAAATCTCTTATTTCTTTTTCACATTCTGGATGTGATAATATTTTAGCTTCTGGTAAAGTCTTTTTGAAATCCTCTAGTAAAGTTTTATTTACTTTTCTATGTGTTATACAGAAACCAGGCCAAAGAATAAACTTCTTATCTGTAAATTTTTCTGATAAATATTCTCCAAGATTTTTATCTGGAAGGAAAAGAATCTCTTCATTAGGAATATTACTAATTATCTTTTCAGCATTTGAAGATGTCACAATTACATCGCACAATGCTTTTACCTCTGTAGATGAATTTATATAGCAAACTACTGCTGCTTTTGGATGTTTAGCCTTAAGCTCTTTAACAGCATTTTCTTCAGCCATATCAGCCATAGGACAACCAGCATCAAGAGCAGGAAGTATGATTGTTTTATTAGGTGAAAGAATTTTTGCACTTTCTGCCATGAAACGTACGCCACAGAAAATAACTGTAGTTTCTTTACATTCTTTTGCAATCTTACTTAAGTAGAAGGAATCTCCAACATAATCTGCAATCTCTTGTATTTCAGGTCTTTGATAGTAGTGCGCTAATATAACAGCGTTCTTTTCTTCTTTAAGCTTAAGAATCTTTTTTGTAAATTCATTCATGATGTTTACACCGCTTTCACTTATACTTATACATCTGTATATACAGTAGTATAAGTATATCACTTGCAAAATGCAAGTTCAACTTTTAGGTTAATTAAACGTAAAAAGTGTAAAATATGAAAAAATTCTGTTGACAGCAAAAACAAATGGTAATAGAATATATTTAAAGTTAATAAAAAAAACTATGAGTAAGAGTAGTAGCTTTAAAATGTGTCTTCAGAGAGTAAGTGGTTGGTGTGAACTTATGATATCTTTTCTAGTGAATGGACTTACGAGTGAGAGCTGAAATAATAGTATGCAATACGTATTCCCACGTTATAGGGATAGGATATATATTATGTATCTGAAAATGAGATGACAAGTTTTACCTACTTTTTTAGGTAATGCATGTTAATAGAGGTGGCAACGCGATAATACGCCCTCTACAAGATATTTCTTGTAGAGGGCTTTTTATTTTTGTAAATAAAAAGGGGGCAAAACAATGGAATTTAAGGAATACTTACTAAAAGTGTCAAATGGGGAGAATTTAACAAAGAAAGAAGCTTATGAGGCTATAAATGAAATTTTTAATGGGGAAGTTTCAGATATAGAGATTGCTGGTTTGCTTCTAGCTCTTAGAACCAAGGGAGAAAGCTATGAAGAAATCGCTGGTATGGCTGAAGGTATGATTGAAAATGCAATGCCGCTTGATAATAAGCGTGGTTTATTTGATAACTGTGGTACTGGAGGAGACAGAAGTTTTTCCTTTAATATATCAACAACAAATAGTTTTGTGTTAGCTGCTGGTGGGGTAAAAATGGCTAAACACGGTAATAGATCAATTTCTTCTAAAAGTGGTTCTGCTGACTTACTTGAATCTTTAGGAGTAAATTTAAATTTATCAAAAGAAGCAATTGAACAGTTAATGGATGAAATAGGAATAGTATTTTTATTTGCTCCAAATGTTCATCCAAAGTTAGCTCAAATAATGAAGGTAAGAAGAGCTTTAAAGATACCAACAATTTTTAATATTCTTGGACCTTTAGCTAATCCATATAAAATCGACAGACAATTACTTGGAATATATAGCAAAGATTTAGTTGAACCAATGGCTAGGGCAATGCAATCTTTAGGAAGAACAGGTATTGTGGTAAATGGAAACAATCATCTAGACGAAGGAACATTAACAGGAGAAACCTATATAGCAATAGTTGAAGAAGATAATATTGAACTGAAAACAATAACGCCTGAAAGTGTTGGACTAAATAAAATAACTTTAAAAGATATCGAAGGTGGAGAACCAATAAAAAACAAACAAATTACCATTGATATTCTGCAAGGAAAAGAACATGGTCCAAAGAGAGATATAATTTTATTTAATGCAGCTTTAGGTTTTTTAGCCAATAAGACTGTTAAAACAATTGAAGAAGGTATAAATCTTGCAAAAGAAGTTATAGACCAAGGAAAAGCATTAGAAAAACTAAATGAACTAGTTGAGGGGAGTAGAAAGTATGCCTAATATTTTACAAGTAATTATAGAAAAAAAGCGAGAAGATTTAGAAAAGTTAGATAGAGAAACTCTTCACAATGAAGCACTAAAATTGAAAGATAAGCCTAGTATTTCCTTAAGAAAGGCATTAATAGAAAGCAGTGCCATGGGAATTATTTCTGAAATTAAAAGAGCTTCACCTTCTAAGGGGGATTTAAATATAAACTTACAAGTTGAAGAAGTTGCCAAAACTTATATGGAAAGTGGCGCTAAAGGAATATCTGTACTAACTGAGGAAAATTATTTTAAAGGTAGCTATAATGACTTAAAGAAAGTTCGTGAAATCGTAAATATTCCAATACTAAATAAGGATTTCTTTATTGATAAAATTCAAATCGATTTATGTAAAATCTATGGTGGTGATGTAATTTTACTAATCCTTAGTGCTTTAAATGATGATGAAGCAAAAGAACTTCTAGATTACGCTCATTCATTTAATCTTGAAGTATTAATGGAAGTTCATGATGAAGAAGAACTGTTAAGAGCCTTTAAATTAAACCCAGATATTATAGGTGTAAATAATAGAAATCTTAAGACTTTCGAAGTTTCAATAAATAATACCCTTAACCTTTCGAAATACTTTGTAGATGATAGATTAATCATTTCTGAAAGTGGTATTAAAACAAAAGAAGATGTTAAAGCATTAAAAGAAAATAATGTTCGCGGAATGCTTATAGGAGAAACTTTTGTTACTTCCAAATCCTTAAAAGAAACTTTTAAGGAGCTAACAGATGTCTAAGGTAAAAGTATGTGGAATAAGAGATATTGAAATTGCGAAGTATACTAAATCTCTTGGGGCAGATGCTCTTGGTTTTATACTTTGTGAATCAAAAAGAAGAATTGATAAAAAACTTCTTACAGAAATCACTACTAATATAGGAAATGATATTGAGAAGGTTGGCGTATTTATGAATCAATCCATAGATACAATAAAGGAGTTTTATGAAGATGGAGGATTGACTATTGTTCAGCTTCATGGAGATGAAGATAATTCATTTATAAAGAAGCTTCCATATAAAATAATTAAATCTTTTAATGTTGAAACCTTTGAAGAAATTAAGAATGCTTTATCCTATGAAGTACCCTATGTTCTTCTTGAGGGTAAAGGTGCACTTAGAGGGGGAAATGGGAACAGTTTTCACTGGGAACTACTATCTAAACTATCAAAGGCTGAAAAAGAAAGAATTATTTTAGCTGGAGGGATAAACTCAAGCAATGTAATCTCTGCAATAAATACAGCAAATCCATATATGATTGATGTATCTTCTAGCTTAGAGGTTGAAGGAGTAAAAAACAAAGAAAAAATTAAAGAATTTATGAAAATAATTAGGGGGCATAACTATGAGTTATAATTTACCAGACGAAAGAGGACATTTTGATATATTTGGTGGGAAGTTTCTTGGTGAAACCTTTGTTGAACCATTAAGACAACTTGAACAATGCTATAATGAAGCAATGGAAGATCCAAGCTTTATTGCTGAATTAGACAAATATTTAAAAGATTATTCTGGCCGTGAGACACCATTATACTATTGTGAAAGATTAACAGAATATTGTGGTGGACCAAAGATTTATTTAAAGAGAGAAGATTTAAATCATACTGGTTCTCACAAAATAAACAATTGTTTAGGTCAAGCACTTTTAGCAATGAGAATGGGTAAAAAGAGAATTGTTGCTGAAACTGGTGCAGGGCAACACGGTGTTGCAACTGCAACTGTAGCTGCTATGTTTAATTTAGAGTGTAAAGTATTCATGGGAGCTGAAGATGTAAAAAGACAAGCATTAAATGTATTTAGAATGAGACTTCTTGGAACAGAAGTAATTCCAGTTCATAGTGGAAATAAAACACTTAAAGATGCTTGTAATGAAGCTTTTAGATATTGGGCATCAAATGTTGAGGATACTAACTATATCTTAGGTTCTGTTTTAGGACCACACCCATATCCAAAGATGGTTAGAGATTTCCAAAGTGTGATTGGAAAAGAAACAAAGAAACAAATTTTAGAAGCAGAAGGAAGACTTCCAGATGCCATAGTAGCTTGCGTTGGTGGTGGAAGTAATGCAATGGGAATGTTCTATCCTTTCATTGAAGATACAGATGTTGAACTTATAGGTGCTGAAGCTGGTGGTATGGGCATTGATACAGAAGAGCATGCTGCAACTATTTCTAAAGGTGAAAAAGGAATACTACATGGTGCATTAATGTATCTTATCCAAGATGAGAATGGTCAAGTTATTGAACCTTATTCAATTTCTGCTGGCCTTGATTATCCAGGAGTTGGCCCTGAACATTGCTATCTTTTTGATGCTAAAAGAGCTCAATATTATCCAATAAACGATGATGAAGCTTTAGAAGCTTTCCAACTTCTTTCAAAAATCGAAGGAATAATTCCAGCTTTAGAATCGGCTCATGCTGTAGCTTATGCAGTAAAAAAAGCAAAGACAATGAAGAAAGATGAAATTTTAGTTGTTTGTCTTTCTGGAAGAGGCGATAAGGATGTTGAAAGAGTTAGTGAAATCTTAGGAGGTCAAAATAATGAGTAATTTAAAGGAACGTTTAGAAAATAGACTTGCAAAAAATCAAAAGTTCTTTGTAGCATATGTTATGGTGGGTGAAGAATCTCTTGAAAAAACTTATGAAGATGTATTGTTTTTAGAAAAGGCCGGTGCAACATTAATAGAACTTGGCGTACCTTTTTCAGATCCAGTAACTGATGGAGTTGTAATTCAAGAAAGTGGAATCAAATCCTTGAAAAATGGAACTACTTTAGCTGATGTTTTAGCTTTGGTAGAAAAAATTAGAAAGGTTTCAGATATTCCGCTATTGCTTATGGGATATCTAAATCCATTCTATAAGTATGGTTTTGAAAACTTCTTCAAAGAAGCTAGAAGAGTAGGTGTCGAAGGAGTAATAATTCCAGATCTACCGTTAGAAGAATTCCCACTAATTTCAGATTACGTAAAGAATTATGGCATAGACTACATCCCATTTTTCTCACCAACAACGCCAATAGAAAGAATTAATAGTTTATGTGAAGTTGGTGGTGGTTTCCTATATGTTGTAACATCTCTTGGTGTAACAGGAGAAAAGGATTTAGACAAGGAGTCATTAAGAAAAGCTCTTAAAGAAATTAAATCACATTCTTCTCTTCCTATTGCAGCAGGCTTTGGAATCAGTTCGAAGGAAGACATAGCTGGAATCATCGATAGTTGTGATGGAGTTATCGTAGGAACTAAAATAATTAAGCTTCTTAGAGCAAATGACTATAAAGGACTAGAAGATTTAATGGAAGGTTTTAGGGTATAATTATGAGTGCTATTGTAGAAAAGGAAAAACCAATAATCAAAGCTTACACTAAAGAAATTTTTCAAGAAAACTTAAGCTTTTTAGCTGAAGAGATTAATGGAAAAAAAGGGGCTTTATTTTCCTCAAACTACGAATTTCCAGATAGATATTCAAGATGGGAAACTGCTGCTGTAGACCCTTTCATAGAAGTTAGAGCTTCTGGCCTCAATGGTGTAATAAATGCTTTAAATTCTGGTGGAATTTCACTATTAAAAATAATCCATGGATTTCTAAAGGATATAGAAGCTGTTGAGCTAGACGTTACAAGAGAGAGTATATCTTTCACAATTAAAAAAGATACAAACGTGTATACAGAAGAAGAACGTAGTAAAAAGAACACTATATTCACAGTAATCAGAGCGATAATTAATGGATTCAAATGTGATGATCCATGGCTCGGTTTTTATGGTGCTTTTGGCTATGACCTTGTATTCCAATTTGAAGATGATATAAAACTAAAAAAATCAAGAGAGAATTCAGAGGATTTAGTTTTATATGTGCCAGAAAGAATATATGTTAAAGACAATAAACTTGCTAAGGGATATGTTATAAATTACGAAATATCCCTTGGAGATATTTCAACAACTAATAAAGAAGAATTTGCACCTAAGGCTCAGAAATGTTCAAAGGTTTTAAATGAAGAAACCTATAAACCTGGCGACTATGGAAAGCTTGTAGTAAAAGCAAAAGAGTCATTTAGAAGGGGAGATTTATTTGAAGTAGTTCCCTCATACTCTGTTGTTAAAGAAACTGTCCTTAAACCTAAAGAAATTTATAATAATTTAAAAGAGATAAATCCTAGTCCCTATAACTTTTTCATAAATCTAGGTGGAGAATATCTAATAGGATCTTCTCCTGAGATGTTTGTTAGGGTTGAAAATAATAAAGTTGAGACATGTCCTATAAGTGGAACTATTAAAAGAGGAATGGATTCTATAGAGGATAGTGAACAAATAAAAAAACTTCTTAACTCTAAAAAAGACGAAGACGAACTTACAATGTGTACAGATGTCGATAGAAACGATAAGAGCAGAGTATGTGTTGAAGGTAGCGTTAGAGTTGTCAGTAGAAGAACTATTGAAAAATACTCTCATTTATTTCACACAGTTGACCATGTAGAAGGTATGTTAAAGCCTGGGTTTGATTCTATTGATGCTTTTCTAACTCATATGTGGGCAGTAACTTTAACAGGAGCCCCAAAGAAAAGAGCGATTGAATGGATAGAAAATGAAGAAGCTGATAGAAGAAATTGGTACGGTGGTGCAATTGGTTACTTAAAATTCAATGGAGATTTTAATACTGGTATAACCATTAGAACTGTAAGATATATAGACAATAAAGTAGAAATTAGAGCTGGTGCAACATTGCTAATTAGTTCCGATGAAGTAGATGAAGAAGAAGAGACAAAGACAAAAGCTGCAGCTATGTTAAAAAGTTTAGAGGTTCAAAAACCTATTGAAGTTAAGGTAGAAGAAAAAGTTGCAGTTAAAAACAAACGAATCCTTATGATTGATCATGAAGATTCCTTTGTTCATACCTTAGGAAACTATGTAAAAGCTTTAGGTTATGATGTAACAACCTTTAGAGGGGACGAGGCTAGAAGAAAGCTTAAAGAGGAAAACTTTGATCTACTCCTTTTATCACCAGGCCCGGGAACACCAAGTGAGTTTAAATTAAATGAATCCATCGATATTGCTTTAAGCAAAAACATACCTGTTTTTGGAGTATGCTTAGGATTACAAGGAATTGTAGAATATTTTGGTGGCAGCTTAGATTATTTAGCTAATCCAAGACATGGAAAAAAAATGAAAGTTAAGAAAAATGAGAAAGCACCTTGGCCTTCACTAAAGGATGAGTTCTCAGTAGGTTTATACCACTCAATCTACGGTAAAAACATTGGAAATGAATTGATTAATATTTGCGAAGATGAAGAAGGTATACTAATGGGAGTTATGCACAAGGACTTAAAGATATTAGGGGTACAGTTCCATCCTGAAAGTATTATGACTTTAGAAAATAGTTCCGGTATGAGCCTATTAAAAGATACTTTTGAGTATTTGCTTAATTAATGTACGACTTTAATTTTCTAAGTTAAAACTAACATTTTTAAAAAGAACCTTTTATCTGCTTTTGAATAAGATATATTAAAGTCATCACTGCTTAGAGATGCTAGGTAGTGGTGATTTTATTTTCTTTTAAAGCTATAAAGTAGTTATATTACATATAAACTTGTAAAAAAAAGTTGAAAAAATAAATACTTTTCTGTATAATAAATAAAAGATGCTAAGATAGAGAGAGTAAATTTAATCAATTATTTAGAGAGAGAAGATTACCAGCTGCAAGTCTTCTTATAAGCGATTATTTTGAAGTTCACTCTGGAGCACCTGTAATGAACTAACAGTAATTACAGGCGGAGAAACACCGTTACGTATATGAGAGAACATAAACTTTATGTTAATTAGGGTGGTACCACGGAAATTTCGTCCCTAAATAGCATAGGTTTTTTTATTTTTTGTATATGTATGTTAAAGCTTTATATAGTTTATTCTAATTATTTATAATAGGTTTACGTAACTTAAATTTATATTATTTATTAGATTTTTCACTTTGAAATAAAGTTGAAGATTTTTTAAATAATTAAAATCTTAGTTGCGGGTATCTATAATATTAGAAATATTTATTTTTATTTAATGATTAGTTAAACTACAAATATATATTGTATATTAAGGAAAGGAGATTTCTTATGAAAAATAAATTAGAAGAAATTAAATCCATTGCAATTGAAGAACTAGAAAAAGTAGCTTCAAAGGAGCAATTAGAAGCCCTTAGGGTAAAATATTTAGGAAAGAAAAGTGAATTTACCTCCATTTTAAGAGGTATGGGTTCTGTATCCCCTGAGGAAAGACCGATTATAGGTAAACTAGTAAATGAAGTTAAGTCATCAATCGAAGAACTTATTGAAAAAGCTCAAATTTCAATAAGAGAAAAAGAAACTTTAGATAAGTTAAATAACGAAATAATTGATATTTCTATGCCTGGAAAAAAACAAACTGTTGGTAGCAAGAATCCTTTAACTTTAACATTAAATAAAATAGAAGAGATTTTCCTTGAAATGGGCTTTACTATTGAAGAAGGTCCAGAAGTTGAAAAAGATTATTATAATTTTGAAGCTTTAAACATACCTGCAGACCATCCTGCAAGAGGAGAACAAGACACTTTCTACATAAATGACAAAATCGTATTAAGAACACAAACTTCTCCAGTTCAAATAAGAACTATGGAAAAATATGATCCACCAATAAAAATGATTTCACCTGGTAAAGTGTACCGTTCAGACGATTTAGATGCAACACATTCTCCAATTTTCTACCAAGTTGAAGGATTAGTTGTAGATAAAGGAATAACCTTTGCAGATTTAAAAGGAACTTTAGAGCTTTTTGTTAAAAAGATGTTTGGTGAAAATATGAAAACAAAATTCAGACCTCATCATTTCCCATTCACAGAACCATCTGCTGAAATGGATGCAACTTGCTTTGTATGTGGCGGTGAAGGCTGTAATGTATGTAAAGGTGAAGGCTGGATAGAAATTTTAGGCTGTGGAATGGTTCATCCTGATGTTCTTAGAAATTGTGGTATAGACCCTAATGAATACAGCGGATTTGCCTTTGGGTTTGGATTAGATAGAATGGTTATGCAAAAATACGGTCTAGATGATATACGATTGCTTTATGAAAGCGATATGAGATTCTTAAAACAATTCAAGTAGAAGAAAGGATGATAGAAAATGTTAGTACCAGTTAAATGGCTTAAAGATTATGTTGATTTTGATATATCACCAAAGGAACTTGGAGACAGATTGACTTTATCTGGTTCAAAACTTGAAACTGTTGAGGTTTCTGGGGATGAAATTAAAAATGTTGTTACAGGAAAACTTATAAAGATTGAAGCGCATCCTGATGCAGAGAAATTATCTGTATGTCAAGTAGATATAAATGCAGAAGAACCTATACAAATAGTTACTGCTGCAACAAATATGAAGGAACAAGATATAGTTCCTGTTGCATTACACGGATCAGTTCTTGCTGGTGGTCATAAAATTAAAAAAGGTAAACTTAGAGGTATATTATCTAACGGAATGTTCTGTTCTGAAGAAGAGCTCGGCTTAGCAGAAGAAGGCACTTGTCATGGACTTATGATTCTTCCAGAAAGCACTCCAATAGGAGAAGATATAAAAACTGTTTTATCTATGGGCAAAGCTGTTTTAGACTTTGAAATTACTTCAAATAGGCCAGATTGCTTAAGTATACTTGGTATGGCAAGAGAAACAGCTGCTACAATAAACACTAAGTATAAAATGCCTAACTTTACTTATAAAACAACTTCAGCAGAGAACATAACAGATTTATTAAAAGTAACAATACAAGATCCTCTTTGCAGAAGATACATATCAAAAGGAGTTAAGAATGTAAAAATTCAGCCTTCTCCAGCATGGATGCAAGAAAGACTTGAAGAAGCAGGGGTACGTCCTATAAATAACATAGTTGATATAACTAACTTTGTAATGCTTGAGCTTGGTCAACCAATGCACGCTTTTGATGCAAGAGATATTAGAGGTAATTCAATAATTGTTGATAGAGCTTCAAATGATGAAAAATTCTCAACTTTAGATGAAATTGAAAGAACTCTAACTTCAGATATTTTAACAATTAGGGACGGTGAAGGTGCTATAGCTCTGGCCGGAATCATGGGTGGCTTAAATTCAGAGATAAAAGATGATACAACAACAGTGTTCTTTGAATCAGCAAACTTTGATGGCAAAAATATAAGAGTTTCTTCTAAAAACTTAGGCCTCAGAACTGAAAGTTCTTCGAGATTTGAAAAAGATTTAGATCCAAATCTTCCAGAGTTAGCTATGAACAGAGCTTTAAATCTTATTGAAGAGCTTGGTGCTGGTGAAATAATGGAAGGCATTATAGACCTTTATGAAAATCCTGTAAAGCCTCATATTATCGAAATTGACAGTCAGTGGGTTAATAAGTTCTTAGGACTTAATATTACAAAAGAAGAGATGAAATCTTGTCTTGATAGACTAGATTTATCTACTGAAATAGTAGATAATACTTTAAAAGTAACAGTTCCAACGTTCAGGATAGACTTAAACATAAAAGAAGATATCGCAGAAGAAATCGTAAGAATCTATGGATACAATAATGTAGTTTCTACTGTACCAAAAGTTGTATCTGAAAGAAGCGGAAAAACTGTAAAGCAAATAACAGATGATTTAATCACAGATACACTACTAGGCAGTGGTTTATATGAATCAATAAGCTATTCATTTTTTGGAGAAAAGGATTTTGATAAAGTTAATATAGCAAAAGACAGCTCCTTAAGAAATGCTGTTACAATTAAAAATCCTCTTGGTGAAGATTACAAGTTAATGAGAACTACTTCATTACCTTCTATGATGGGTAACTTAGCAAGAAACTACTCAAGAAATAATGAAGAAGCAAGATTATTTGAAATAGGTAAAGTATATATAAAATCAGAGGATCCATATGAACTTCCAACAGAAGTTAGAACTTTGACTATCGGACTTTATGGTAATGTTGATTATCTAGATTTAAAAGGTGTTGTGGAAAATGTTCTTGAAACTTTAGGAATTAAAAAGGTTTCCTATGAAAGAGAAACAGAAAATCCTACTTTTCATCCAGGCAAAACTGCTAAACTTATGGTAGGAAGAGAATTTGCCGGAGTATTCGGAGAAGTTCATCCAATGGTAAACGAAAATTGGAAGGTTGACGAAAGATGCTATATAGCTGAATTATATTTAGATGTTCTTTATAAAAACGCTTCTGATGAAAAGAAATACAAACCATTACCTAAGTATCCAGCTGTTACTAGAGATTTAGCTATCCTTGTAGATGAAAATATACTTGTGCAAGAAATTGATGAAATAATCAAGAAACAAGGCGCAAATATGATTGAAGAAGTCAAACTCTTCGACGTATATAAAGGAAAGCAAATTCCTGAAGGTAAAAAGAGTGTTGCTTATTCACTAGTATACAGACTTGCAAACAAAACTTTAACTGATGAAGAAGTTAATAAAACTCATCAAAAGATTTTAAAGACTTTAGAGCATAAACTAGGTGCAGAACTAAGATAAAATTAATAATGCTAGAGATACTGAAATTGATCAGCTGTCTCTAGCATTTATCATATCTTTACTATTGATTCTTATCTACCATTATATGAACCTAATCCTTTATCAAAAGTTATATTATTTCCGTCTGAAGTTGCAACAATGGTTCCAGATTCGTCAGTCCTATATACAGGTATTGAAGCTGCTTTTAATCTATTCATAGTAGCTTTTGCAGGATGCTTGTACGAATTATCTTTACCAACAGATATTACTGCATACTTAGGATTTACAGCCTTTAAAAAAGCGGCTGTTGTTGAAGAAGGGCTACCATGATGTCCAATTTTAAGGAGATCAGCTTTAATAGTTTGTCCACTTTTCAACATTTCAGCTTCAGATTCATCTTCTGCATCACCAGTTAATAAAAATGAATTATTTCCATAGACAACTCTTACAACTATTGAATCATTATTCAAATCTTCATACCCACTACTATTTGGAGAAACTATAGTTATTTCGGCTCCGCCTAAATTAAATTTTTCTCCAACCTTAGGTTCTGTAAATGTCAATTTCAAGTTTTTCGCTGTAGATACTAAATTTTTATAAATACTTGTTGTAGCAGTTCTTTTTCCAATATAAAAATTCTTTACTGGAAAGCTTTTTAAAACTGTTGGTAAACCTCCAATATGATCTTCATGGATATGAGTTGCGATTACATACTTTAACTCTTTTACTCCTGAATTTTTTAAATATTCAACTACAATAGAAGAATCATCTTTATTCCCTCCATCAATTAGCATAAATTCTCCATTTTGTTCTAATAGAATACTATCAGCTTGACCAACATCAATGAAATGCAATTTTAGTGATGTTGTTAGTGGAGTAATAACTTGCTTTTTTTCTTCATCTTCAATACCGTTAGTACTATTATCTGAAGTGTTTTTATCTTCTTTATCTTTATTTACATTAGTACTTACTTTATCCTTTGAAGCTGTATCAGAAGTAAAAATTTTAGATATAATGTTGGTGGCTTTTGGCATGTCCGTAGTGGCATTTTCTAATCCTAGTAAGCCACTTATAATTAATATTCCCAATATCAATAATAATACTGGTAAAACAGGATTTTTAGTGGATTTTCGTTTTCTTCTTTTTGCCATTAATCTTTCTCCTTATAAAAAATGTTAAAAATTTTCTTTGCAATTTACGTTTTCACTGCAACTATGTATCAGTATAGATTTTATAATCAACTTTCCATATATAAATTTCAATGATGTTTCACCATTAACCCTATATACAGTTGATAAAACAATATAAATTTTTGTATCTGTATTGTTATTTTATACTTTTTAACATTTATATTGATGTATCTACATTATACACTTATAATAAATTAAATAAATATGATTATAAAATAAAAATGTATTTATATATTAAATAGAAAGTAACATGTAAAGTGTTTACATTTAATAAATATAAGTATATAATAATAAATATAAATTTTATAAATATATAAAGACTATGAACAGAAATAGTAGGGAATGTTGAAATTTTAAGAGAACCGTGGTTGCTGCGATGCGGTATTTTTCGAATCTTGAACTCATCTGGAAGTTTTCACCTGAAGATACATAAGTATTTAGGGCAGAACGTTTATTCCACGTTATAGGAATGTTGCATATGTTGAATTTTATTTAAAGATATCTTTAAATTAGTTGTTAAATTCATATATTTTCAGTTATAAAAAACAGTTTTTAACAATCTAATTTGATTGAAATTTTTACTAGTATGCAACTTAAAGTTGGACTTATGTAAGTCAATTAGAGTGGTACCGCGGGTTAACCTCGTCTCTTTGTTAGAGACGGGGTTTTTATTTTTTATAAAATTTAGAAATGCTTTTACAATTTCGAAATTTTTAGTAAACAAAGGGGGCAAAAAAATGTATCGTAAGTATAAGAAATATGAAAAAGTTAAACTTGAAAATCGTATGTGGCCTAACAATGAAATTGAGAAGGCTCCTATTTGGTGTAGTGTAGACTTAAGAGATGGTAACCAATCACTTCCAACACCAATGAATGTAGAAGAAAAAATTGCTATGTTCAAACTTTTGGTAAAGTTAGGATTTAAGGAAATAGAGGTTGGATTTCCATCATCATCTAACACAGAATACGCCTTTGTAAGAAGATTAATTGATGAAAATTTAATTCCAGATGATGTAACCTTGCAAGTTTTAACTCAAGCAAGAGATCATTTAATAGAAAAAACTTTTGAAAGTTTAAAAGGGGCAAAAAAAGCAATAATTCATCTTTATAATTCTACTTCTACTCTTCAAAGAGAAGTTGTATTTAATAAGTCTAAAGAAGAAATAATTGATATAGCTGTTCATGGGGCAAAATTACTTAACGAGTATAAAGCAAAGTATAAGGAAACAGATTTCACTTTTGAATATTCTCCAGAAAGTTTTACTGGAACTGAACTTCCTTATGCATTAGAAATTTGTGAAAAAGTTCTTGAAGTATGGCAACCTACAAAAGAAAATAAAGCAATAATAAATTTACCTTCTACAGTTGAAATGTCAACGCCAAATGTTTATGCTGATCAGATTGAATGGATGTGCAATAATTTCAAAAATAGAGAAGCAATCATTATAAGTCTTCATACTCATAATGATAGGGGAACTTCTACTGCAGCAACAGAACTTGGCTTATTAGCTGGTGCTGACAGAGTTGAAGGAACTCTATTTGGTAACGGAGAAAGAACAGGAAATCTAGATCTTATAACTGTAGCTATGAATTTATACTCACAAGGGATAGATCCTAAGCTCGATTTAACAGAACTTAACACAGTAGTTGAAATATACGAAGCTTGCACAAAACAATCTGTCCACGATAGACATCCTTATGTTGGGAAATTAGTTTACGCTGCTTTTTCTGGTTCTCATCAAGATGCTATCAGAAAAGGCTTTCAAGCAATGGAAACTAAAAAATCTGAATATTGGGAAGTACCATATTTACCAATCGACCCTCACGATGTAGGCCGTGAATACGAAGAAATTATAAGAATAAATAGTCAATCTGGAAAAGGTGGCGCTGCTTTTATAATGGAAAATGTCTTTGGTTTTATGCTTCCTAAAAATATGCATCCAGAGTTTGGTGCTATGGTTCAAGATAAATCCGATTCACTAGGTAAAGAATTATCCTCAGCTGAAATATTTGATTTATTTAAAGAAGAATATCTACAACTAAATGATAAATTCAATTTGAAAGGGTACAAAATTGAATCAACAGATGAGGCAGATGACATGGTAAATATCATTGCAACATTGAATATTAATAATGAAGAGAAACAAATCAGAGGAAAAGGAAACGGACCTTTAGATGCATTCTTTAACGCAATACAAGAAACCAATATAGCTAAGTGTAAATTTATCTCTTACTATGAGCATGATTTAGAAGGTGGTTCTCGTTCAAGAGCTGTATGCTATATACAAATTGAAAGTAATGGCAAAAAACATTATGGTGTAGGTATATCTGAGAACATTAATACAGCTTCATTAAATGCATTCATCAGTGCTATAAACAGATCAATGAAATAAACTAGTCCTATAAATTGATAAAAAATACTTTAGTGAATCTTATCACTAAAGTATTTTTTATGTTCTTTCTTTAAATTCCGTTTTACATTTCTTACATGTGACAGTGATATTTCCTTTGTTCCTTGGAACCCTTAATTTTTGCGCACAGTTAGGACATTTAAAAATTTTATATTCCCTTAAAGAATTGAACTTGTGTCTTAATTTATAAGCTTTTCCTTTTAAATTATGAAGTGCAATTTCAAAACTTTGAAGTTCTTGATACCTTTTGTACTTATTTTTAGAGGTTACTCTATATAAGCTAAAACCAATAGAAAATAATCCGATTAGCCAACTCCCTTTGAAAATAAGAAGAAAGCCCCCAAGATACAGAAGATATTTTGATAACTTATCCATTCCATATGAACCTTTAAAATATGAAGAAATTTTTCTCATCATACCCCTCCGACATAATTCTTTAAAATTAGATTATATTATAATACTAACATTTACAAAATACAAGAAAATACGAGAAAAAAATCTACATATTGTTTTATTGTATTTATTTGATTGGTATAATAAATAGTATGAAATAAATCTACATAATAACTTTGGAGGAAAAAAATATTGTTAAGCAAATTAAAAAGCTTTAATACTTTTATGTTAATTAACTCGTTGTGCTAGTTAAATACGTTGGCAATACTTACAAATAGAAAAACTCCAGCATATTTGCTAACCTATCATTAAAAAACACGACTAATCTAATGATAGGAGGCTAACTTATATGCCAGAGTTTAATAAAGATTTTATCATAACAATAAACAACTTAAAAGATTTTATTGTTGTCACTTATGTTATAATTGATGATTTTTACCAAAAGGTAACTCCAGCATTTATTATGAACCGTCGCAATATTGATAAGTCAGTAATGTCTGATAGCGAAATCATTACTTTATCTTTAGTAGGCGAACTCTTAACCATTGACTCTGAAAAAGCTTGGTTTGGGTTTTGTTCTAAAAACTTACGAGATCTGTTCCCTAATTTTTGTAGTAGAACAAGATTTCATAGAGTAAGAAAATCCTTATTTCGAGTCACAGATGCAATACGTAAGGAATTTATGAAATTTCTTAACTATCAATATGATCGAATAAGAATTGTAGATAGTATGCCTATTCCTGTGTGTAAATTTGGTAGAGCTCACTTTCATAAGTCATTTAAGCCGAAGGCTGCCTACGGGCGATGCGCTTCGAAAAAAGAGACATATTACGGCTTCAAATTACATGCATTAGTTGCTTTAGATGGCTATATCACAGACTTCTCTATTACTGCTGCAAACATTGATGATAGAGACGCAGTCTGGGAACTTATAGATAATTCAGTTGTTAATACACTAATAGGCGATAAAGGCTATATAGGTCAAAAGATTGCTTCGCAATTAAAAGAGATAATGGATATTAATCTTCTAACCATAAGTCGTAATAACAGTAAAATTAAACTTTTAAAACCACTTAGGCAACTCATATTCAAGGCTCGTCGTAGAATAGAAACCACTTTTTCTCAGCTCTCCGAGCAATTGAATATACAGAGGGTTCTTGCAAAGTCAACTTGGGGCTTTGCTACAAGAATAGTAAATAAAATATTAGCTCATAATCTTTGTTATTTTATAAATAAAATCTTAAATATAGGTATAGATACAGCAAAGATTAAGACATTAATATTTGGATAATAATTCCTAAGGATTTGGCGACATCTTCATTAGGAGAAGTCTGCTCAAATATATGGAATAAATATCCTATTAATGAAAACTTATCTGTTAGCACAACAGGTTAATTATTATTATTCTATTATTTAATAATTATGTTGTTAAAGCTGATGAAAAAACTATTCAATTTAAAAATATTACCTTAGAAGATGGGTTATCTCAAACCTCAATAAATTGTATGTGTCAAGATAAGAAAGGATACATATGGCTTGCAACTGACGATGGATTAAATGTATATGATGGACAAGAATTTAAAGTTTATAAATACAAACTAAATGATGAAAATAGTATTAGTGGAAACTATATAGGAGCAGTTCTGGAAGATTCTGATGGTTATATTTGGATTGGGACTGGTAAAGGTGTAAATAAGCTTAATCCGGCAAATGGTTCTATAGTCCGTTATACATATTCTAAAGAAGATTCTTCAAGCATCTCCTCAGATGGTATATTGACAATTCTTGAGGATGGAGATAATAATATTTGGATTGGTACAGAAGAAGGACTAAATAAATATGATAAATCTACAGATTCATTTGTTAGGTTCAGTCATGTAGAAAGCAATATATATAGTATAACTAATAATTGTATAACTAGCTTGTTTCAAGATTCTGAAGGTATCCTATGGATTGGTACAGAAAAAGGGTTAAACAAAATGAATTTAATTGACAACCAAATTACTCAATGCAACTATGCTTTCGATGTAGATGGAATAATGAAGGATAAATTCATAACATCTCTATTTGAGGATAATGATAAAAATTTATGGATTGGTACCTTTGATAACGGATTGTTTAAATTCGACAAAAAAGCTAATAAGTTAACGAATTATTCTCAAGGTTTTGAAGGTAATAATCAAATCGCTTTTAAACATGTAAATGATATAAAAGAAGATGACTATAATAACATATGGATTGGAACAAATGATGGTCTATTTAAATATAACAAACTTAATGATAAATTAATTGCTTATGTAAATAAATACTATGACTTAAAAAGCCTTGTTTATAATCAAGTAAATTATATTATTAAAGATAGGACTGGAATGATATGGGCAGGAACAAATAAAGGGATAAGTATTTTTAATCCAGAACCTATGTTTAATTATTATAAGAAGGATCCTACTAAAGAAAATAGTTTAAGTGATGATATGATTCGCGGAATATATAAAGATAATAATGGGATATTGTGGCTTGGAACTTTTAAAGATGGATTAAATGCCATGAATCTTAGTACTGGAGATGTAAAACATTATAGAAATAGTGAAAGTACAGATAGTCTAAGTGATGATACAATCATCAACGTATATGGAGATAAACAAGGAGACATTTGGATAGCTACTTGGAAAGGACTAAATTTATATAACAAATCTACTGACAGTTTTATTCGTTTTAATGAAGGTACTGATATTAACACGCTAGTATCTGATGCCGTAAATACCATTTATCAAGATAGAGAAGGTATAATATGGATTGGAACAGCAAATGGACTAGACTCTTACGATAAAGTTACTAAACAATTTAAACACTATAGTGATATAATGACAAAAAACAACATACTTGAACAAAATATATCAAGTATTTATGAAGATGAAAATAGAACATTATGGATTGGGTTAGGTTTAAATGGTGGTCTAGTCAAATTTGATAGAACTTCAGAAGTTATGACTTCCTATACGCAATCTCCTAATGATGCTAAGACCATATCATCAAATAATATTAAGGATGTTACTGGAGATAACAATGGTAACTTATGGATTGCCACTACTCATGGGCTTAATAAATTTTCTATATTAGAAGAGAGTTTCACTAGATTTTTTGAAGAAGATGGATTAAGTAACAATTATTTATATGGTGTTTTATTAGATACCAAAGGAAATCCTTGGGTTAGTACTGATGGGGGGCTGTCTAAATATGATGTAAGTGAAAAAACATTCACTAATTTTAATGTTTATGATGGATTACAAAGTAATGAATTCAATAATTATTCATACTATAAAAGTAGTAATGGTGAAATGTTTTTTGGGGGAATCAATGGATTTAATAGTTTTTTTCCTGAAAAGATAGAGGAAAAGAAACTACTAAATCAAAATGTCGTTATTAAAGGTGTATCAATTTACGACGAACCATTTCCAATCGATAAGTTATCTTCATTGAACTTTAAACAGAATCACTTTAGAATAGAATTTTTCTTGCCTTACTTTATAAATTCTTCTAAAAACCAATTCGCTTACTTACTTGAAGGAGTTGACTCTGAATGGAACTATGTAACTGGAAATGGTTATGCTAGATATACTAATGTTCAAAGTGGAGAATATCGATTTTTAGTAAAGGGCAGAAATAATTTAGGACAGTGGAGTGAACCTATTTCTATACCAGTAAAAATAAGTACTGCCCCTTGGAACACTTGGTGGGCACATCTTATATATATAACTACTGCTATAATGGTTATATATTTTATATGGAATCGTGTTAAAATTTTAGAGGGAATAATAAATCAAAGGACTATTTTATTAAATAATAAGTTAAAAGAAAATAAAACTCTATATGATAAATTGATTAAATATGAGAGAAGCAAAAATAATTATTTCATAAACTTATCCCACGAATTAAGAACACCATTAAATGTAATCTTATCAACATTGCAACTTATCTCAAACCTAAATGAAGGTGAAAAATATATAGAAAAACCTAACTTGAATAAATATGTTGATATTATGAGTAGGAATTCTTTAAGATTGCTAAAAGTAATAAATGACCTAATTGATGCATCAAAAATAGAGAATGGTGATTATAAGCTTACTATTTCTGAAGTTGATATTGTTTACCTTGTAGAAGAAGTTGCTTTATCCATGAAGGATTATATAGAATCTAATAATATTGACCTTATAATAGACCCTGATATAGAGGAAAAATTAATTGAATGTGATAGAACTCAAATAGAAAGATGCATTGTTAATCTACTTTCCAATGCAACAAAATACTCTAATAAAAATGGCTCCATATGGGTAACAATACTTGATGATGATACAAAGGTTCGAATTTCTATTAAAGATAATGGGATTGGAATAGCACCTAAAAATCATGATATTATTTTTGAAAGATTTGGACAAGTTAATAATAGTGAGTCTAATAAAAAAGGCAGTGGTATTGGCTTAAGTCTTGTAAAATCACTTGTTGAACTTCATAATGGAACTATTGACTTAATAAGTGAAGAAGGTAAAGGTAGCGATTTTATTATATCTTTACCTGTAAGACAAAACAAAACTAATAATAAAATCTTATAATCTAATTATTATTCATAAAAACATTCCTCACTCTAAATAATTTATAGTGAGGAATGTTTTTTTAAAAGAATTTATATTATGTTTATGTCACTAAAATTTTTCTATTTGAATCGAAAGTTTGTTATAATTAAATATACAAAAGTTTAAGAATGGAGACTATTATGCACAAAAATATAAATAATCTAACTCCTAACAAAATAGCTATACTAAGAATATCGTTACTTGTTTTGCCTATTATATCTATTTTTATTTTTTATCTTTTAAGATACTACATATTTTCTGTTGTAAAATTATTACCCCAATGTACATTTTATGAAAAAACCTCACTATTATGTCCAGGATGCGGTATGACACGTAGTATCTTAGCATTATTTCGTGGTGATATATTAAATTGCTTAAAATCAAATGTAGCAACTATGCTTATAGTTATATTTGGATTCCTTAAATATTTAGAGTTATTAGCTCTTTCATTTAATAAAAAACTTTTTTTATTACCTAGATATCCAAGCTTCTACTGGCTTGGGTTAACATTACTAATACTTTATTGGATCCTTAGAAATATCGAATTTTTTTTATTTCTTAAACCTTAATTATAAAGCTTTTGTTTACAAAGTATGTTTTTTATTGTATAATTTTTTTTAATTACATTTATCAACGTCATCAAGAGAGGTGGAGGGATTAGGCCCTGTGAAGCCTCGGCAACCTGCAAATGAGTGCAAGGTGCTAATTCCTGCGGACAAGCGTCTGGGAGATGAGGTGTTTTATAGTCATTATGTGACAATTTCCTCTATTACTCCAATGTAATAGAGTTTTTTTATGCTATTCGTTGAGGAGGAGTTAATATGTGTCCAGTTATTTTACCAAAAGATTTACCAGCTACTGCTACACTTATAAATGAAAATATTTTTGTAATGAATCACGAACGAGCTCAAAGTCAGCAGATTCGCCCCTTAGAAATTCTCTTTTTAAATTTAATGCCAACAAAAATTGTAACTGAAACTCAAATATTAAGATTGTTAAGCAATTCCCTTATTCAAATAAATGTTACGTTCTTGCAAACTTCAGATTATACAAGTAAACACACTCCAAAATCTCATTTGGATACTTTTTATACAACTTTTGAAGAAATAAAGGATAAAAGCTTTGATGCTTTAATTGTATCCGGAGCTCCAGTAGAAAATATGGAATTTGAAGATGTACAATACTGGAATGAACTAACACGAATTTTCGATTATGCTGAAGCTAATGTACAATCATCGCTATTTATCTGTTGGGGAGCACAAGCAGCCTTATATTATTATTATGGAATTGATAAAAAACCATTAGAGAAAAAAATGTTTGGTATATTTGAACACGAAAATTTAGATAAAAATTCGCCATTAATGAGAGGCCTTGATGATGTATTTTATGCACCACATTCTAGGCATACTGGTAATAGTATAGAGGATATAAAAGAAGTAAGAGATTTAGAAACTTTAGCTTATTCAAAAGAAGCAGGTCCACTTCTAATTACTGATAAATCAAAAAGAAAGGTATTCATAACAGGTCATCCTGAATATGATGCTGAAACATTAAGTTTAGAATACTTCAGAGATATAAATGCAGGGCTAAAAATCGAAACTCCATTTAATTATTTTGTTGATGATGATCCTGAAAAAGGTATTAAAGTTACTTGGCGCTCAACAGGAAGTATGATTTATAATAATTGGATAAACTATTATGTATATCAAGAAACGCCTTACAATCTCAAAAGAGATAAAAAGTAACCAAAATAGCTTCTAAAATCTACACATATATTTTTGTTTTGAGCAAATAATATAATGTAAACTTTTTTAGGAGGTGTGTATCATGGATAATAAAATTAGATTATCAAATGGACATAATAACAGTATAGGTTGTATTGTAAATGAATGTAAATTCCATTCAAGAGATAATTACTGTGAACTTGAAAGAATTAATGTTGTTAAACACGAGGCTACAGCAAATACAGTAGAATGTACTGATTGTGGAAGCTTTGAAAAAATGTAATGGGTGATAGCTAAATATAAAATGAATGACTTTTTATATTTA
Source organism: Clostridium cellulovorans 743B (assembly GCF_000145275.1). Lineage (NCBI taxonomy): Bacteria > Bacillati > Bacillota > Clostridia > Eubacteriales > Clostridiaceae > Clostridium > Clostridium cellulovorans. The sequence goes on along the minus strand of NC_014393.1, from coordinate 2,556,622 downwards.
TTCTTAGCAACGACATTTAATAAATTGCTAAAATTGAGTGTTTTTAACTTGCGATATGAATAATAATAAAATGCATTGTATATATATACAATGCATTTTTTATATGCTACAATATAAATACAGGATAATTTAACAATTAACGCATTGAATAATTTCTTTGCTCAAATAGATTCAATATATATTTGAATTGGATATAACCTATTATCAAAAGTATATTGATAATAGGTTTTTACTATGAAGGAGGCAAAATAAAATGAAGACAACTGCAGATAAAGCATATACCTTGATAGAAGCACTTCCGTATATAAAAGATTACTATGGGAAAACTGTAGTTATTAAATATGGTGGCAATGCTATGAAAAGCGAAATGCTTAAAGATGCTGTAATCAATGATTTAATACTAATGAGTTGTGTTGGTATCAACGTAGTACTTGTTCACGGTGGTGGTCCAGAAATAAATCATATGCTAAATAAAGTTGGTAAGGAACCTAAATTTATTAACGGCTTGAGATATACTGATGAAGAAACAATTGATATAGTACAAATGGTTTTAGCTGGAAAGGTAAATAAAGATTTAGTCTTCCGTATAAATTCTAACGGTGGGAAAGCTATTGGACTATGCGGAATAGATGGAAACATGATAATAACTGAAAAAGTTAAAAGTGAAGAAGATTTAGGCTATGTAGGAGAAGTTAAACAAATAAATACAGAAATCATAGATAACTCTTTAAAAAATGGATATATGGCTGTTATAGCAACAGTTGGTGTTGGTGAAGATGGTAAAACTTATAATATCAATGGTGATGTTGCAGCAGCAAAAATAGCCTCAGCACTTAAAGCTGAAAAGTTAATACTTTTAACTGATGTTCCTGGACTAATGATGGATCCTAAAGATGAAAATACATTGATTTCTAAGTTAAAAGTTGGTGAAGTTCCACTTCTTATGGAGGACAAAATAATAAGTGGGGGCATGATTCCTAAAATAGAAAGTTGTGTTGAAAGCGTTAGAAATGGTGTTCGTAGAGTTCATATATTGGATGGAAGAACTCCTCATTCTATATTAATAGAATTATTTTCTGATGAAGGCATAGGTACAATGATATACTAATGGCGAAGGGGAGGCTAAAAAATGAAGGCAAAGGATTTATTGACATTAAAGGATCTTTCAAAAGAAGAAATCCTTGAAATTATAGATTTAAGTGAACAATTAAAATATGAAACAAAACATGGAATAGAACATCACTATTTAAAAGGTAAAACATTAGGAATGATTTTTAGGAAACATTCTACAAGAACAAGAGTTTCCTTTGAAGTAGGTATGTATCAATTAGGTGGATTTGCTTTATTTTTAAACTCTAGTGATATTCAAATGAGCAGGGGAGAAGCTATTGAAGATACAGGTAGGGTACTTGCTCGTTATTTAGATGGAATCATGATAAGAACCTTTGACCAAAGAGAAGTTGAGGAACTAGCTGCTGCTTCGAGAATTCCTATAATAAATGGGCTTACTGATGAAGAGCATCCATGTCAAGTTCTTGCGGATTTATTGACAATAAAAGAAAATAAGAGAAAATTTAAAGGCCTAAAAGTTGCTTTTGTTGGTGATGGACACAATATGGCGAACACCTTAATGATTGGTTGTCTTAAAGTCGATATGGATTTCAGCATTGCAACACCAAAAGGATATGAAACTAAAGAAAAAATCATAGAAGCTGCTAGGCTTGTTGAAAAGGACTCCTTAGGTACTCTTACTATTACAAATTCTCCGGAAGAGGCTGTTAAAGATGCTGATGTGGTTATAACAGATGTTTGGACTAGCATGGGACAAGAAACAGAGAAGAATCTTCGAAAGGAAATTTTCAAAAGCTATCAAGTTAATAAACAACTTATGAGCTTTGCAAAAATTGATGCTATGGTGTTACATTGCCTTCCAGCTCATAAGGATGAAGAGATTACTACTGAAATTTTTGAAGAACATCAAGAAGAGATTTTCGAAGAATCAGAGAATAGATTGCATGTTCAAAAGGCTGTATTAGTAAAATTAATGGGAAAAAATAACTAGTATTTTAATCTCAAAGCTTTAGAGTTATAAAGCTTTGAGATTATTTTTTGTATATTTGAATAAAAGCTTGAACTTATTTTTTATCATTAAATTGCTCAATATTAGTTTATTTTTTTTCTTTCCTTTTAGCTTTTTTAGTCACTGAAAATCCAAAACTACCTATAGCTTTGCTATTCAAACCATAATATTCACCATGAGAATATGAAATTAAGTTAGCCTTCTCAAAATGTATTTTACCATTATCGTCTATTAAATCTTCTTCAACTTTGGCAGTTTTAATTTCTGCAAGAAAAAGATCATGACTACCAAGAGGAATAATATTCTTAACTTCACATTCTAAGGCTACAGGAGCCTTTTTTAATGATGGTACAGCAATGCTTATTCCTTCTTCTAATTCTAAATTGAAATGCTTAATTTTATCAATTTTTCTACCACTTCTCACTCCACAGTAATCCACAATTTTAACCATATCCTTTGTAGGAAGATTCACTACAAATTGCTTAGTATCTTTTATATTTTCATAAGATAACCTTTCAGGTCTTATTGCTACAGAAATCATAGGTGGATGAGTGCACGCAATTCCAATCCATCCAACAGTAAATACATTTACTTTATCATCAGCATCTTTTGATGTAATCAATACTGATGGAACTGGATTTAGCATAGCACTACCTTTAAATACCTTTTTAGCCATTATTAAACTCCTTTAAATGTCAATTAATTTATACACCCTAGCTATAGATTCTACCACATATGCACTGATTTTGGGACTATTTTCATCTTCAATTTCAATAATTTTATGATCAAAATTTATAAAATAATCTTTTTTTAAGTATTCCTTACTAATTAAGTTTTTCATAAGTTTTAAATGTCCCTCATTAATAGCTTCATTTTTCATATCTATTTTCTCAACTGTAATAGTAACTGTAAGTGTATCTATGTCGATCATATCAAATTCATTTTTTAATTCCAGTAATTTCAATTAAATCACCATTCCTTTCACTGATTATATTGCATCATTTTCTTTATTGAATACGATATCATTGAAGAATGTAAAATAAAATATTGTAAAATTCTAAGGATATGTTTACAATATTAATAGTTCTAATTTATTATAAAGGTGATGTTTAATGGAACGACTACAAAAATATATGGCTAAATGTGGAGTTGCTTCACGTAGAAAATGTGAAGAATTAATTTTACAAGGTAAAGTCTCTGTCAACAATACTATTATAACAGAATTAGGTTATAAAGTAGAAGAAGAAAATGATATAATTAAAGTAAATAATGTAATAATTTACCCAGAAGCGCAAAAAGTATACATAGCCCTAAATAAACCAGTAAAATATATATCATCTGTAAAAGATGAAAAAGGTAGAAAAAATGTAATAGACCTTATAGACGTTAAAGAGAGGATTTATCCAATTGGTAGACTAGATTATGATAGTTCTGGGTTGTTACTTCTTACAAACGATGGTGACATATATAATAATTTAATGCATCCAAGTAAAGAAGTTTATAAAACTTACTTAGTAACGGTAAATGGTATACCAACAATAGAAGAAATTAAAAAACTCGAAACTGGTATAGACATAGGTGGATATATAACTGCACCAGCAAAGGTTAAAATTGAAAAACTTGATTATAATAAAGCTTCTTTAAAAATTCAAATCTATGAAGGTAAAAATAGGCAAATAAGAAAGATGTGTGATTCTATTGGTCACTCAGTTATAGCTTTAAAAAGAATAGCCATAGGTGATATTAAGTTAAAAGATATACCTCAAGGAAAATATAGATTTTTGACAAAAGAAGAAATTGACTATCTACAAAATTTATAGAATTTATTTTATAATTTATTACTTTTGCAATTAGAATATTATAATTACTAAATCTAGTGCAAATAAACTAGATGAATTCATTAAAAGTACTAGGAGGCTTAATCATGGACGATAAATTAACCTTAATATCAAGTAAAGAATTTGAAACATATGACGATATGTATAAGGTTATTGATTTTCTGAATAAAAATTTAAAGGATTTGAATGTTGTTTTTGGGTTATCACTTAATAACGATAAGCAAGTCATAACTCTCTATAAGGAAAAATAAAAATCAAATTTATGAGGTCGATTCAATGATAGATACAGACAAACAGGATTTAATGAAGAATATTCAATTAAGATATCCAAGGCTCAGTAAAGGTCAAAAGCTAATAGCAGAATATATATTGAAACATTATGATAAAGCTGCCTTTATGACAGCATCAAAGCTCGGACTCAGCGTTGGAGTTAGTGAATCAACAGTTGTTAGATTTGCAATTGAACTTGGATATACTGGTTATCCAAAGCTTCAAAAATCTTTACAAGAATTAATAAAAAATAAACTAACTACTGTTCAAAGGATTGAACTTACAAATCATTATCCTTCCTCTGAAAGTGCTCTTAGAGGGGTTCTTAAGGCTGATATGGAGAACATCAGGGTTACTCTTGAGAAGATCGATATAAAGACTTTTGATGATGTTGTAAATATGATTTTTCAAGCAAAAAAAATATATATTGTAGGATTGCGAAGTTCTACAGCAGTTGCAGAATTCCTTGGGTTTTATCTAAACCTTTTACTGGACAACGTTCATGTAGTTACCTATGGTATTTCTGATCTATTTGAACAGATGATAGATATTAACGAAGATGATTTATTATTGGGTATAGGCTTTCCACGATACGCTGCGAGAACTATAGATGCTTTGAACTTTGCAAGATCTAGGGGTACGAAAGTTGTAGCTATAACTGATAGTTTATTGTCACCACTAGCAGCAAGTGCTGATTATGCCCTTATTGCTCAAAGTAATATGGCTTCATTTGTTGATTCACTTGTGGCACCACTCAGTGTTATAAATGCGCTTATAATTGCAGTTGGTCTTAGAGAAAAAGAAAAAATTTCAAAAGTTTTTACTAATCTAGAAGAAATATGGGCAGAATTTAATGTATATTCTCATAAAGATAGCATCTAGAAATGTCATGGCTTGACATTTCTTTTTAATGTCGTAAAGGTTCATAAACGCTAAGATACATAGTTAATCTAATTACCTTTTAAATTTTACACAAAAGATAAGTTTATATATAAGAACTAGTTAACTTAAGGAAGGTGAGAAATTGGCAAACGTAATTGTAATCGGTGGAGGACCATCAGGAATGATGGCAGCAATTGAAGCTGCAAAACAACATAAGGTTACACTAATAGAGAAAAATGAAAAGCTTGGGAAAAAATTATTTATTACTGGAAAAGGTAGATGTAATATAACTAATGCTAAAGATATAGAAGACTTTTTTCCTAATATACCTGGTAATCCATATTTTTTATATTCAGCACTTTATAGTCTGTCCAATAAAGATGTTATGGATTACTTTGAAAATAAAGGAGTACCATTGAAAATAGAAAGAGGGGAGAGGGTTTTTCCCGTATCAGATAAATCTTCTGATATTATAGCAGTCTTAGAAAAAAATCTAAATGACTCTGGTGTATTAGTTATGTTAAATAGAAAAGTTAAAGACATAGGAATAGCTAAAGGTACAATAGACAATGTCATTTTAGAAGATAATTCTAAGCTAAAAGCTGATTATTATATTTTCGCTACAGGTGGAATGTCATATCCTCAAACAGGGTCAAATGGTGAAGGACATATTTTTTCCCAAAAGTTAGGCCATTCTATAACAGAAATATTTCCTGCATTAGTACCAATAACTACAAAGGAAGATATTGTCCGTGAATTACAAGGTTTATCTCTCAAGAATGTAGAACTTAAAATATTAGATGGGAAAAAAGCAATTTATAAATCCTTTGGAGAAATGTTATTTACTCACTTTGGAATATCTGGTCCTATTGTTTTAACTGCAAGCCGCCTTATACATGGCAGAAAAAATCTAAAAGCAGTTATTAATTTAAAACCAGCACTTTCAAAAGATGAGCTAGATAAAAGGATACAAAAAGATTTTTTGACATACCAAAATAAAGATTTTAAAAACTCTTTAGATGAATTACTGCCTAAAAAACTGATAGATATAATAATTAGACTATGTAATATACCACCAGATAAAAAAGTAAATTCTATTACAAAAGAAGAAAGACTTAATTTAGTACATCTTCTTCAAAATTTCACTTTAGAAATTAGTGGAACAAGACCAATTGCTGAAGCGATAATAACAGCAGGAGGAATAAATACCAAAGATATCGACCCTTCTACTATGAAATCAAAAATCGTTGAAAATTTATACTTTTGCGGTGAAATCATCGATGTTGATGCAAATACAGGAGGATTCAACCTACAAATAGCTTTATCAACAGGCTTTTTAGCTGGTAAAAATATAGGAAAATAAAGGTGATTAAATGATAAATAGAAGTATAGCAATAGATGGTCCAGCAGGATCTGGAAAAAGCACTATAGCAAAGATTATAGCAAAAGAAAATAACTTGATGTATATTAATACTGGCGCTATGTATAGGGCTGTGACATATTATGCTATTAAAGCTGGTATTAGCTATGATGAAGTTTCAAAGTTAATAGATCTTATTGATAATTTAGAAATGCACTTTGAAGGTGATAGACTTATTGTAAATGGAACTGATATTACTGATGAACTTACATACCCTGAAATAAGTAATAACGTTTCAAATTATGCTGCAGTAAAAGAAGTGAGAGAAAAATTAGTTTCTTTTCAACAAAAGATGTCTCAAAAATATGAAGTAATAATGGATGGAAGAGATATAGGAACAGTGGTTCTAAAAGACGCTAAATATAAATTTTTTCTCACAGCTAAAGCCGAAGAAAGAGCTAAAAGGAGATGTAAAGAACTTATTGAAAAAGGCATAGAAGTTGATTTTAATAATATCTTAGAAGAGATAGAAAAAAGAGATTATATTGATACCCACAGAGAGATAAATCCATTGACTAAAGCTGATGATGCTATGGAAATTGATACTTCTTCTATGACGATTGATGAAGTAGTAAAAAAAATCTCCGGGTTACTTAATTAGGTGATTTTATGAAAAGAGAAATTATAATTGCGAAAAATTCTGGCTTTTGTTTTGGTGTTAAAAGAGCAGTTGATACAGCTTCTAACAAAAATATCCAAGAAAAAATGTATACTTTGGGTCCAATAATTCATAATAATGATGTAGTATCTAAATTAGAAGAATCTAATGTTTTTTCTATAGAACTTTCAAAAATAGATTCTTTAAATGAATCAGATACCATTATTATTAGATCACATGGAGTTTCTAAAGCAGTCATGGATTTACTTAATTCAAAAAATCTAAATATAGTTGATGCTACATGTCCATACGTTACTAACATACACAAAAAAGTTCATGATTACCACAATCAAGGATATTCAATCCTAATAGTAGGTGACAAAAATCATCCTGAAGTTGTAGGTATAAATGGTTGGTGTTCAAATGAAGCAATAATTACAAAAGATGGATCAGACTTAGAAACAGCTGAAATCCCAAAGAAACTTTGTGTTGTTTCTCAAACTACTGAAAAACAAGAAAATTGGCAAAAAGTATTAAGCATATTGATAAAAACTTCAAAAGAGTTAGTTGCGTTAAACACTATATGCAGTGCTACAGAAGTTAGACAAAAAAATGCTATGGTCCTCTCAAAGAAAGTAGACTTAATGATAGTTATAGGTGGTAAACATAGTTCAAATACAACAAAATTATTTGAAATATGCAAAGAGAACTGTAACAATACACTTTTAATTGAAAATGAAACCGAACTTTCTATAGATTTTCTTAAGAATACTGATATTAGAATCATAGGAATTACAGCGGGAGCTTCAACTCCAGATTGGATAATAAATCAAGTTGTTGATAAAATCAAATTAGCCGAAAAAGCCGAATAATTTTAAATAAAATTATATTTTTGTGCAGTAAACATTGACTTTTTCCATACATTTGATAAAATTTATATGTTATACAACAGAAGGAGGTTATATTCATGAATACTTTAGGACGTCACATATTAGCAGAAATATATGGATGCGATGAAGATATATTAAATGATAAAAACGCAATTGAAAAAATTATGGTTGATTCAGCTCTTAAATCTGGAGCTGAAGTGAGAGAAGTCGCCTTTCATAAATTTAGCCCTCAAGGAGTAAGTGGAGTAGTTATAATCTCCGAATCCCACTTGACCATACATACCTGGCCTGAGCTTGGTTATGCAGCAGTAGATGTATTTACCTGTGGAGACAGAATCAATCCATGGGATGCTTGTAATTATATGACTGAGTTGTTTAAGGCAAAAAATATGACTGCTACTGAAGTTAAACGTGGAATATTCGAAGAACCAGTTGAAGTAAAAGCAATATAAAAATATTATTCTTTAAAGAATAATATCGATATCTCATGTTTCTTTTATTGAAACAAATATGGATACTTAATAGTATTATAAATATAGAAAAAAGCATTTATCTATAGGTAACTATAAATAAATGCTTTTTTTACTTATCTATCTTTAACCACTAAATTATATATTGCATTCTTATACGTGAAATTATAATACTTTAACAAGTATAGTTATCTATTTTAAGTTAAATACTTCAACTTTTAATTATTAGTTAACATAAATGTGATATGCTTATTAAAATATAAATTAAAGGAGGATTACATATGAAAAAACTTAATAATTTTTTAAACTTACTACTAGTATTCGTTATGTTATTGAGTGTACCACCAGTAACAGCTGCGACAACTAGTTCAGTTAGTGGTATAAAAATTCATTATATCGATGTTGGACAAGGTGATAGTATTTTAATACAAACAGGTAGCAATAATATACTAATCGATGCAGGAGAGAACGATAATAGTACCTATAACTATCTTAAAACCCAAGGAATAACTAAACTTAATTATATAATTGTTACTCACCCACATGCTGATCATATTGGAAATATAGCTAAAATAATTAATAGTTTTTCGGTAGGAACTTTTTATGCACCTAAAATCACTGCCTCTTCAGCTGTTTACACAAATATGGTTACAGCTCTTTCAAATAAAGGGTTAAAGATAACAGTACCATCTGTTGGAAGTAAAATAACTATTGGAAATGCTACTCTACAGTTTTTAGCACCAAATAGTAGTAAATACTCTGATACAAATAATTATTCTATTGTTACAAAGTTAACTTATGGAAATAAGTCTTTTATTTTCATGGGAGACGCTGAAACCTTATCTGAAGGTGAAATACTAGCTAAGCAATTAGATGTAAGTGCTGATGTAATAAAAATTGGACATCATGGTAGTACTAGTTCAACCTCAAAAAGTTTCCTCAAAGCTGTAAATCCTAAATATGCAATAATATCTGTTGGAGAAGGAAATTCATATAATCATCCAGCAGATGAAACACTAGCAAAACTTGAAAATTATGGGATAACTGTATATAGAACTGACCTAAATGGAACTATAATAGCTACATGTGACGGTTTCAATATTAATTTTACTACTCCATATTAATCTAATTATAAATCTAGGGTATTTCTTTAATGTTTATAGAAATATTCTAGATTTTTAACATTAAATCATATAACTCTAAAAATTAAAATTCACTTCATATTTACCATATATTCACTATGTATTTACTATATATTTCAATAAAGGGTCCTCATTGGTTATATTGATTTCTCAATATAGCTACAGAGTTTTTATGAAGTTTCAATAATTTAACTTATATATCACTAAAGAAAATAAAGAGTATTCAGTAATAAGAAATGCTTTAACTTCATAAAGTATTATTAGACATGGTTTATTGGAAAAGGAGCATTTCTATGTTATATTTATATTATGAATATATGAAAATATTGGGGAATGAAAATGTATACTAGTGAATATATATCTAATGAAAATCTACCTTCATTAAGCGAATTAAGTCTAAAAAAGGAAGAATTTAACGAATTAAATAAAGATGTAGTAGAATTTTATAAAGAAAGTAATATTTTTAGAAAAATTTTATTGAAAAGAAAAGTTCACTTATTGAAAAATGAAAAAGAGTACATAGGATTTATCTGGATAACTCAAGATAGTTTTAAAAACATAAAAATCCAGTCAATGTATGTAAAAGAAGAGTATGGATACAAGGGTTATCAAGAACTTTTAAAATGTATTTTAAATAATAATAAAAGTAATATAATTTACGAATGCGTAGAAACTTCATATAACACTAGGATTCTTGATAAATTAAACTTTATAAGGCACGAAGGTATTATAGTTATGGAACTTTCTTTAGAAAATTATGAAGTTTCAAATTTTACATCTGACAAAATAGAATTTAAAACTTTTACAAAATACAAAGACGAAGAAATACGTTGTGGTCTACAAAATGAAATATTCAAGAGTTCTAATAGAATTGCTTTAAAGGTCGAAGATATTATTTTTGATGAGAATCAAGAATATTACTTAAATGAAGGCTCTATTTTCTTATTATATAATGGTCAATATATTGGATATGGTCAAATCATTAAAGAAAGTAATAAATTATCTATTGTAAATTTTGGTTTAGTTGAAAAATACAGAAAACTTGGCTATGGAACAATCCTGCTAAACTATCTAATCAAACTAGCAAAACACTACGGACATCCAAAACTTTATTTAAAGGTTGATTATGAAAACTATGCAGCTCAAAAATTATATTATAGATTGGGCTTTAGAGATATACAAATATATCGAATTTACAGTTATGAAGGATAGCATAGCTATCCTTCTAATTCATTTTTATTTCGTAATTTGCAGAAAATGAAGGTCTATAGGCATTTAAACAACTATCGGATTTTAGACCTTTAAAATAACCTTTTTCAGCTAAACATGAATATTTTAGAGGATCCTTTTCTTTGTTTTCAAATTTTGCATCGTACATATTCACTACCTCCTTTTTTTTATTATTGTCGGAGTAAGTGATTTTTATTTATCAATTATAATATTTTGTTAATAATTTGCTAATTCTTTTTATTCCTTCTTCAATCTTTAGTTCATTCATACTTGAATAATTAAGTCTAAGAAAATTTCTCTTATCTGCATCTACAAAAAACGCTTTACCTGGAACAAATGCCACATTTAGAGTCAAAGCTTTCTTTAATAGTTCTGCTGTATCAATTTCTTGTTTAAGCTCTACCCATATAAAAAGACCACCACTAGGACGAGTTATTCCTACATCTTTGGGAAAGAAACTCTCAATTGCATTAATCATCACATCTCTTCTTTTTAAATACAGAGTATTAATATTTTCAATGTGAGCTTCTATATCATACTTGTTAATATAAAAATAGATAATTCTTTGAGATAAGGTACTACTTTGTAAATCTACAGCTTGTTTCATCTGAGTAAGTTTTTCCAAGATTTCTTTTTTAGCACACATCCAAGCAATCCTATTACCAGGACATAATATTTTTGAAAAAGTACCTATAAATATTACATAACCGTCTCTGTCAAAGCTTTTTATTGATGGAAGAGTTCTTTTATTAAAATTTAATTCTCCATAAGGACTATCTTCAGCCACAATTACCTTATATTTTGTAGCTAATTCTGCTAATCGTTTTCGCCTTTCTAAAGACATTGTAACACCTGTAGGATTCTGAAAATCTGGTATAGTATAGATTAATTTTACTGTTGTATCAGTTGCCAGTACTTTTTCTAGTTCTTCTATTATCATCCCATCCTTGTCCATGGGTATTCCAATCAAATTGGGATTATTAAGTCTAAAAGCATTTAGTGCTCCAAGATAGCTAGGATTCTCGCAAATAACAGTATCATTTTCATCAATTAATAATCTTCCTATCAAATCTAGTCCTTGTTGTGAACCACTAATAATCAATATTTCTTCTGCAGAGGTTTTTACACCTAATTTAGTCATTCTTTCTTTAGCAATAGTTTCTCTAAGAGGCGTATAACCTTCAGTTGCGGTATATTGGAGAGCTATATTACCATCTTCTTCAATGACTTTTTTTGAAATTTTAGCCAATTCCTTTATTGGAAAAGTCTCTGAAGCAGGCATTCCTCCGGCAAAAGATATGATTTGTGGCATTTCTGAAAGTTTGAGAATTTCTCTAATTTCAGAAGCTTTTAGGCTATTAGCAATTTTTGAATATTTTATTTCCATGAAATTCACCTCTTAGTTTATAATATAAAAGCCAACGATAAATGACATATATTGAAAAATATAAAATTTGTTTATATTTTATATATTCTTTAAGCATTGCGAACACATAGGAAACGAAGCCTTTATGCATAATTGATAATGAAACAACCCATTCTTTGAACATTTGTTATGTTTTTCTGTATATTTATTATTTATTTATCAATAATTTATTGAATTTATTAACAATCCCTGTTATACTATAAAAAATATGAATTAATAACATTTCGTTAAAGTCTCTGTAAAATAGCTACAACTATATATCGAGAGGAGAAGAAATAACTATGAAAATCAATCGATTAATTATGTCAGATGTATTAAACATCTGTTCTATGGATAAATCAATATTAGCTGCTGGTTCTGGAGGGTTAAATAATATTGTTTATAATGTAAAAATGGTATCAGATTACAAAACCATTAGTGAAATAACTGAAGGGACTTTCTTACTTATTACTTCTAATACTTTAGCCTTAAGTTCAGCTAAAGAATTTATCACTGCTTGTTCAATGAAAAAGGTTGCAGGTATAGGTATTAAAAAATCCGAATATGATCATATAGCTATTGACGAAATAGTAAATTTGGCAAATGGCTTAAATATTCCACTTATAAATATAGTGCCTACGACATCTTTTTCAAGTATAGTTTCAGAAATATTTAATTTGCAATCTAAACTTACATATAATTTTCAAAAAATATATGATAAACTTATGGACTTAATGTTAAATGGTGCAAATATTGAAAAAATAGTCGATGTGCTAGCACAAATTATCGAGAAACCTATATTAATAAGCCTCGAAATTCCCAAAAGTGAAATTAGTAATTTTCATTTTATTGAGAAGAAATTTGAGGATACTTTATTAAAAAGTGCTAGAACTTATAACTCTACACATATTACCGATAATTCAAACACGTTGTTTCAAAAGAGTGCTGAGTTTATAGATGATGCGTATGTAAACAAATATGTTAAAGCTATTGTAATCAACAATATTTCATATGGCCATTTATTTATATGGAGTTTTGAATCTCCTTTAGACTCCTTGGATTTTTCAATTATCAATAATATTTTAGTTCCTATTCAAAATGAATTGGTAAAAAAAGTTTCTGTTTTAGAAATTGAAAATAGTCATAAAAAAAATTTTTTAGATAATCTTTTATCAAAGGATTTAAAAACAAGAGAAAAAGCTCTAGAAATTACCAATGAATTTCATCTTGATAGAGACAATAGTTTTATTGCATTTTCAATAACTTTAGAAAAAAATCAATCTTTATATAGCACAAAAAAACAACTTATACCTAAGCTTTTTTATTATGTTGAAAACTTAATAAGAAAAAAAGGAATAATCGGACTTGTTGCAAATGACTGTCAAAGTGTGTATTTTATTTTATCCTTTAACCAATCAGAAGATATAAAAAATCAAATTGAGGATTTTTGTAAATCATTAGAAAATACTTTGATAGAAAATTTCCAAACCCTGGATTATAAAATTGGTGTAGGTAGATGTTATGAAGGACTAGAAAATGTACGTTGTAGTTATGAAGAAGCAAAAAATTCAATTGGAATAGGTAACAGACTTAATAAAAAATCAATGATTTTTTATGATAAATTAGGTGTATATACTTTACTTTGTCATGATGGCTTAAATAATGAATTAGAGCTTTTTTATAATAATACAATTAAGAAGCTAGTTGATCATGATAAAAAGAAATCTACAGAGCTAGTTAAAACCCTAGAAGTATATTTCCAATGCAACGGAAACTTAAATAAAATTGCAAAAGTTCTATTTACTCATTATAATACTATTTTGTATAGAATTAATAGAATTAATGAAATCACAGGGATGGATATAAAAAATGAGGAGAACAGATTAAACTTAGAGATTGCTTTAAGAATAATGCATATGTTAAAGGTTCCTTGTTAAAGTTATAAATCTATTTAATTAAATACAAGTTATATAATTTTCATACTTGTAATGAACTTGTTCTTTATATATTCCTATGTTACAATATAATACATTACTTTCTTTAAAATGTTGTAAGTATAGGGAGGTATTATGAAAATTCATCAATCTGGAGAAGATTATCTAGAAACAATATTGATTTTACAAAATAGAAAAGGCTCTGTAAGATCAATTGATATAGCTAATGAACTGGGATATTCAAAACCAAGTATAAGTAGAGCCATGGGAATATTAAGAGAAGAAGAACTGATTGAAATGGGTTCAGACGGTAATATTTTATTTACTGAAAAAGGTAGAAAAAAAGCTTTAGAGGTTTATGAACGTCATAATTATATAACTAAATACTTAATGTTAACACTAAACTTAGAAGAAAAATTAGCTAGTGAAGATGCTTGCCGTATTGAACATATAATCAGTCAAGAAACTTTTGATAAAATTAAAGACTTTGTTGAATTTAATGGTAGTAAATAAAAGCAGATTATTCTGCTTTTATTTATGTTGACAAAAATATGGAGGATATGCTATATTAATCATATAGTTAGCAGTTGCTAACTATATGATTAATATATTATATACCAGTGCTTAAGATAAAAAATTATCAACTATTCTTTAGATAATTTTTTTCAAACTGGGTTAGCAATAGCTAACCTTGGCATTTTATTTTCCGGAGGTAAAAATGTGTATTGTACCAAATTTAGATTCTTTTGATAAGCTACTGGCTTTTTATTGTGCCCCTACATTAGCAGGCATAAAATCTGGAAGCTTACTCATCTGCAATAAAGCATATGCTTCAAATATTGAGAAGACAATTAATAAATATAACCAAATATTGAATGATAAGGGGATTTTTTTTTATATTTTGAATCAATATGATAGCCGAGCATTAATATTAGTATATAATGAACCACTTCTATCTTCAGAATTAAATTCACCAAAACATTTTTCTTTTCTTAAACAGCTTGGATACAACACTGAAAAAACTATAAAAGATACTCTTGATTGTTTAAAGAAAAGAATTGTTAATATGAACTTCCCTCATGAAATAGGTTTATTTTTAGGATATCCCTATGAAGATGTTATTGGGTTTATTGAAAATAAGGGGAAGGGATATAAATATTGTGGTTATTGGAAGGTGTATACTAGCACTTCTAAAGCAAAGGACTTATTTAATCAATATACTTTATGCAGAACTAAATATTATGAAAAAATTTGTAGCGGTACATCAATATTGCAACTAATTAATGTTGCTTAATCATATAGGAGGTATTTTATGAATAAAATTGCAGTAATTTATTGGAGTGGAACAGGTAACACAGAGACAATGGCAAAAAGTATAGCCAAAGGTATAAAGGAAGCAGATTTATTTTACATATCAGATTTTGATAAAGCTCAGATTGATCAATATGATAAAATCGCATTCGGTTGCCCATCTATGGGTGCGGAAGAATTAGAGGAAAGTGAATTTGAACCATTTTTTAAAAGCATTGAAGATAAACTGTCATCAAAAAAAATAGCTCTTTTTGGTTCTTACGGCTGGGGTGATGGTGAATGGATGAGAAATTGGGAAGAACGTGTTACAAATGTAGGTGGAATCTTATTTAATGAGGGTTTAATTATTAATGGAGAACCAGAAGATCTAACTACTTGTGAAGAGTTTGGTAACTTATTTTCAAAAATGTAAATATTAATTCACTTCTTAGCAAATAGCTAAGGAGTGAATTATTCATAATAAAATATGGATGGAGGAGTTTTATGAGCGTTGTTATAATAGGTGGAAATGATAGAATGATTAGTGAATACAAGCAAATATGCAAAGAATATCAATGTAAGGCAAAAGTATTTACACAAATGCCTGGCAATCTTAAAGGACAAATTGGAAATCCTGACTTATTGGTTTTATTCACAAGTACAGTCTCACATAAGATGATTAATAGTGCCCTTAAAGAGGCATCAAAGAAAAATCTCTCCATTGCACGTTGTCATAGTGCAAGTTCAACTGCGTTAAAGAGTATCTTAAGCGATCACTTTATTGTAAGTTAATACTACTTTTTATTAACTTAGTATTTAAATGAAAAGTTTATAAAACACTTACTTGCTTTTTTTAAGGAGAGTGAGTTTCTAGAAAATATAATCTGCATTTTCAATATGCTTGGTTGTTTAACATAATAAATCGTGGTACATATCTTGTAAATAATATCTTCCCATTTTAAGTAATATATAAAATAGGAAGATATTATTTTAAATTACTGAAGAAAATGAACAGTAAATTCATCCTTTGATAATGAAGAAAATACATATCCTTGTGCTTTAAAATACTCAATAATTGTAGGTAATGCATCAGGTGTCGTATTTTTTGCACTAGCATCATGCATAAGAACTATTACCTTATCTTCTCCAATTGCTGTAGTTTCTACCTTTAGGGCTAATTGCTCTTTTGAAACTAACTGTATCGTCTCTGCATCTCCCGACAAAGAATTCCAATCTGTATACTCTATTCCTCTATTCATTACTTCTTTTGATAGTTGTGACATGAAACCTACTCCTCCTATTGAATTATTTGACCCACCTGGAAACCTCATAATGTCTGGAGTAACCCCAATAAGCGAATATAGATATTTATTTAATTTATCATAATCCTCCAAAAAAGCTGTAGGACTTTGATAAATTAAATTATAATCGTGAGAATAAGTATGATTTCCAATAGCATGACCTTCTAAATAAATTCTTTTATATATAGCTTCATAATCTTCTTGATAATTAACAAAAAAAGTAGCTTTTACATCATATTGTTTTAATATGTCCAATACCCTAACAGTATTATTTGAAGGACCATCATCAAAAGTAAGATAAACAACTTTATCAAATAAGGCACTTTTAGGAAGTTTACGTATAAGAATACTACTTCTTTCTGAACGTATATATGTTGGCAATCGATGAGTACTTTGATGTTGTTCTAAAACTCTTAAACTCTCTTCTAGCTTATGAGGAGATACATTATTGGTTATAAACATATAAAATAACATAAAATAAAGAGAAAATATAAATTTGAACACAATGAACCTCTTGTCTATTAATTTAGTAATATATATTTATATAAAATCATTGATAGAACTTATATACTGAGATTCAATGTCTAAACTCCTCCTATATAGAACTAAAACCTTGAATTTATTAACCTCTATATCAATGTATATATTGAGTTTTACTGCTAGTAACAGACTCTTTAAATAAAACTTTAAAAGGCATTTGATCTCAAAATTTTGAAAACTTTATTTTTTCTCTATTATTCTGTATAATTAAGGATAGTACTTTTAAGGAGATGGACAAATGAAGAAAATCGAGTTACTGGCACCAGCCGGAAGTCAGGAAAGTTTAATTGCAGCAGTACAATGTGGTGCCGATGCCGTTTATCTTGGCGGAAATAAGTTCTCTGCAAGAGCTTATGCTTCCAACTTTGATAACGAAACTTTAAAAAAAGCTATTGACTATTGTCATCTATACAATGTTAAATTATATGTCACTGTAAATACACTTCAAAAGGATAATGAGATTTTGGAAGCTTTGGAATATATAGGGTTCCTACATAATTCTGGAGTAGACGCTGTATTATTACAAGATTTAGGTCTGGCATATCTAGTTCGAAAAAACTACCCAAACTTAGAAATTCATGCATCAACTCAATTAACAGCACATAATGCTGAAGGTGTAAAATTTTTAAATGATTATGGATTTAAAAGAATAGTGTTATCTAGAGAGTTGTCTCTACCTGAGATTAAGTATATTTCAAAAGACCTAAATATAGAGACTGAAATATTTGTCCATGGTGCTTTATGTGTTTGTTATTCTGGTCAATGCCTAATGAGTTCAATGATTGGCGGAAGAAGTGGAAACAGAGGAAGATGTGCTCAAAGTTGTAGACTTCCATACTCTATTATAAATACTAATAGCCAAGAAGAAAAAAGAGGCTTTATCCTAAGCCCAAAGGATATGAATTTTATTGAAAATATAAAAGAAATTATAGATAGTGGTACTTCGTCTTTGAAGATTGAAGGACGCATGAAAAAACCTGAATATGTTGCCGGTGTAGTAACTACATATAGGAATGCTATCGATACCGTCTATAACGGCAAAAAGTTCGATACAAAAACTGAAATGAAAAAACTAACACAATTATTTAATAGAGAAGGATTTTCCAAAGGTTACCTATTTGGTAACGTTGGTAAAGATATGATGGCTTTTAACTTTCCTAAAAACACAGGGATTTTTATTGGAAAGGCTATAAATAAAACTGATATCATGCTTACAGAAGCTTTGAATATAGGCGATGGAGTAAGAGTAAATGAGGATGGTTTTGTAGTCTCATCAATTTTAAAGGATGGGCGTGATATTTCCAGTGCTGTTATTGGTGATAAAATAACTTTAAAACAAGGAAATTTTAAAAAAGGTGAGCCTATTTATAAAACAAATGACATATATCTAATGAAAACTCTTAAAGAACAATATATGGATCCTTTTAGAAACAAACATAAATTAGAGGGAACCATTAAATTTAAACTTAATGAAGCAATTGAATTTTCTACAAAATTCAGGAATAAACTGTATACTGTATATGGTGAAATAGTGAAAGAAGCTATAAAAAAACCTTTAGATAAAGGAAAAATAATTGATAATCTATCCAAAACAGGTAATACAGCCTTTGAATTTTCAGAAATAAATTTTTCTTGCTATGAAGAAGGTTTTCTACCTATAAGTTCGTTAAATAGTATTAGACGAGAACTCCTAAAAATAATAGAAGAAGATATGGTAAAAATTAGGAGCAATAATATAAAACTCAATCTAGATTTAAATAGGGAGCCTAAGAAAAATATAACTATGCCAAGGCTCTTGGCTGTAGTCAATACAAACGATCAACTTGAAGGCGCAATTGAAGCAAATGTTTCTTCAATTGCCATAGATTTATTTAATAGAAGAAGTAACTTATCAAAGGATCACGTTATAAAAAATAAAACTTTTATTAAAATTCCTAATATCATTAAAGAAGAATTTGACTATATATGTAAAACTATTGATGAGTTATTACCAAATATCCAAGGGATAATCACTTCAAACTTGGGTATTATTTCAAGATACCACGATAAAACTGATATTATCGGTGATTATAAACTTAATGTTTTTAACAAATATGCTCTAGATTTCTTTAGTTCTTATATTATAGGAAGTTGTGTTAGTGTAGAACTAAATAAAAATGAACTAAATGAATTAATTAAGAACGCTCCTATTGGATGTCAAATTCTTGGCTATGGTAAAGTCGAAATGATGGTATCAGAATATTGCCCTATCGGTAGTACCTTTGGAGGGAAATCTTGCAATAATAGTTGTTCAATGCCATGCGAAAATTCTAAATTTCTTTTAAAAGATAGAAAAAATGCAGACTTTATAATAAAAACTGACAAATTTTGTAGAAGTCATATTTATAATAGTGTAGCTATTAACTTATGTGAAGTTATCAGCGATATAAATAATTCTAAAATAGATTCTATTAGATTAGATTTTATTGATGAAAATTTTGAAGAAGTAAAAGATATAATAACTGCCTTTAGCAATAATAATAGTAGCTACTTTGAACAAAAAGGCAACTACACTAAAGGGCACTATAAAAGAGGGGTTGAATAAATTTGAACAAAAGGGTTTTAAGAGTATTAGAATTTAATAAAGTTAAAGATAAAGTTAAAGGTTATACCAATACAACTGCAGCAAAAGATTTAATAGAATCTTTAGAACCATATGATAATATATATGAAGTTCTAGAGCATCTTAAAGAAACAGAAGAAGCACTTAATCTTCTAATGAAAAAAGGTACCGCTCCCTTTGATGGAGCTTACGACATAAGAGATGCCATTAACCTTGCTTCAAAAGGTGGCACACTAATGGCTGTTCAACTTGTAAGAATCTCAAATGTTATGAGAATCGCAAGAAGATTTAAGGGATACATAGATACAAAAGAATCAGATATTTCTTCCAATGTTCTTGAAGATATATGTCAGGGAATAGTACCTGTTAAAAATTTAGAGGATGCTATTTTTAATGCGATAATTAGTGAAGATGAAATCAGTGATAAAGCAAGTACTACTTTATATAACATCAGAAGATCTCTTAAGGAGAAGAATAACTCAGTTAAAGAAAAAGTAAGTTCGATGGTAAGGCAATACTCAAATGTGCTTCAAGAAAACTTCTACACCATTAGAGGTGATAGATATGTTCTTCCTGTAAAAGCAGAGCATAAAGGATCCGTTCAAGGATTAGTACATGATCAAAGTTCTACAGGCTCAACATTATTCATTGAACCAATTGCATTAGTAAATTTAAATAATGAGATTAAAGAACTACTTTTGAAAGAAAAAGCTGAAATTGATAGAATTCTTCAAGAATTGTCGAATAAGGTATATGATGATATTAATGTTATTGAAAACAATTCATTAATTGTCACTGAATTAGACTTTATATTTGCTAAAGCAAAATATGCTAATGATTTAGGATGTACTATACCTAAAATAAATAAAGATGGAAATGTTGATTTAATTGAAGCAAGACATCCCCTTTTAGATAGAAAAATTGTAGTTCCTTCAGATATAAAGTTAGGTAGAGAATTTACATCGCTTGTTATAACAGGACCTAATACTGGCGGTAAAACTGTTACATTAAAAACCTTAGGTTTGATAGAATTAATGGCCTTATCTGGACTTTTAATTCCTGCAAGAGAAAATTCTACAGTAGGATTCTTTAAAGAGATTTTTGCAGATATTGGCGATGAACAAAGTATTGAGCAAAGTTTATCAACCTTTTCTAGTCACATGACAAATATTGTATCTATTATTGAAAATGCTGATGAACATTCATTAGCTTTATTTGACGAGTTAGGAGCTGGTACTGACCCTACAGAAGGTGCAGCTTTAGCAATTTCAATTCTTGAAAACTTAAGAATGAATAAAGTTAAACTAGTTGCCACTACACACTACAGTGAGTTAAAAGGATATGCTTTAAAAACAGAAAATGTAGAAAATGCTTCTGTTGAATTTGACGTTGAAACTTTAAAACCTACATATAGATTGCTTATAGGTATACCGGGAAAATCAAATGCCTTCGAAATATCTAGAAGGCTTGGATTACCTGATTATATAATAACTAATGCAAAAGAAAATATAGCCAGAGAAACCTTAGAATTTGAAGATTTAATACAAACTCTTCAAGAAAAAAGTATAAAAGCAGAAGAATACAGAAGAGAACATGAACTTTTAACTATAGAAGCAAAAAAATATAAAGAAAAATATGAAGAGAAATTTAATAGCATTTCATTATCAAGAGAAAAAGCTATTGAAGAAGGAAAAAGGGAAGCAAGAAAACTTCTAAAAGAAGCTAAAGAAGAAGCAGACAATATTTTAAGAGACATGAGAGAACTAGAAAAGCTTGGCTATGGAGCAGGGGCTAGACAAAAATTAGAAGAACAAAGATTAAAATTAAAAAATAAACTTGAAGAAGCAGAGACAAATTTAAAGAATAAAACACTTGACGGCGAAGCATTGACAACAGTAACTGAAGGTGAAGAAGTTTTCATACCTTCTCTAAATCAAAAGGCTATCGTTATTGGAAAAGTTGATAACAAAGGTGAAGTTCAAGTTCAAGCTGGTATAATGAAGATATCTATAAAGTTATCAGAACTTAGATCACCAAAAGATACCAAGGAACAGAAAAAAGTTAAAAAGAGAGAAATGAAGTTAAATCTGAAATCAGTATCATCCTCAATTGATATAAGAGGTGTGGATGGGGAAGAAGGAAGGTATATGGTAGATAAATACCTAGATGATGCTTTTATGGCTGGACTTGGCGAAGTAACAATTATTCATGGAAAAGGAACTGGAACTTTGAGAAATGCTATATGTGAAATGTTAAAAAAGCATCATCATGTAAAAAGTTTTAGACTTGGAAATTATAATGAAGGCGGTACTGGTGCTACAGTGGTGGAATTAATATGATTACAGTAAGTGCTTGTCTATGTGGTATAAACTGCAAGTATAATGGTGGTAATAATCTTAATCCTAGAATTAGAAAGTTAATGGAAGAAGAAGAAGTAATATTAGTGTGTCCTGAGGAACTAGGAGGCCTAAAAACGCCCAGATGTCCTGCAGAAATAGTTGGAGGAAGTGCACAGGATGTTCTAGAGGGTAAAGCTCAGGTCCTTACAAAAGAAGGCGATGATGTAACCCGTGACTTTATAAAAGGGGCCTATGAGGCTCTGGAAATTACAAAGAAATACAAAATAAATAAAGCTATATTAAAAAGCAAAAGTCCTTCATGTGGTACAAATAAAATATATGATGGGACATTTACCGATAAATTAATTGACGGTATTGGCATTACTGCTGAGCTTTTCAAAATCAATGGTATCGAAGTGTTTTCAGAAGACGATTATTAGATATTGACAAAATATTGAGGGTATAAAAATGAATAAAATTATGAAGGATAACTATCGGACTATAGGCAGAAGTTTCTATAGCAATCGAAATATAGAAAAAGCCTTTGAGTTTTACGAAAAAGCATATAACAGTGAAGAAGGAAAAAAAGATATTGAATTAATTCTTGATTTAGCTTTACTCTATGATGAAATTTATGATTTTGATAAAGCAAAAGAAAAATTTGAAGAAGTTATAAAACTAGACAATACAGATTCTAGGGGTTACTACGGCTTAGGAATGATATATGACAACAATAAGAACTTTGACAAAGCAATTGAAAACTACGAAAAAGCCATAAAATTAAATGCTAATTATAATAGAGCCTACTTCTATTTAGCTGGCGTCTATGATGATATTAAAAATGCAGATAAAGCCATTGAATGTTATAATAAAGTCTTATCACTAGATCCTAATGATTTTTGGTCTTATGTAAATCTTTCTTCTATATATGATGAGAAAGGGAATCTAGATATCTCTCTAATGTATATCGAAAAAGCTCTAAATATAGATCCTGAACATTATATGGCTTTATTCAATAAAGCAGTACTTAAAAAAAAGCTTGGTAATACTTGTGAAGCTATTAATCTCTACAAAGCTTCTATAGAAGATAATCCTTATTACGGTTTTTCTTATTTAAACCTATCAGTTATTTTTAAGGAAAAAAATCAGTATGAAGATGCAATTAAAATAATTTCTGAAGGAATTAAAAATAACGAGGAAGAAGGATACCTATATTACAATAGAGCATGCTTTTATGCTTACTTAAAAAACTACCAAGATTCTATTAATGATTTAAAAATTGCTATAAACCTATATCCAGATTTTAAAGAGTATATGAAAAATGATATAGAGTTAAAAGAAGTATTAGATTATTTTCTTTAAAACTATCAATTTTTCATAGCTTATATAATTAATTACAATGGTACTAAGTTATATTATTTACTCATAAAGTTATAATATATTTAGCTATTTATGGAATACTAAAGAGATAAGAAACTTTGATCTTATAATTAACATAAGTCTCTAAGATACTTTAATCTACATAATTATTCATATATTCACTTAAATAACATTATATAAAATGGAGGAGATACTATATGCTTTGTGTTAATAATGTTTACAGTGGCTTTAGGTTGGAAGAAGTCCAAAAGGTAAATGAAATAAACAGTACTGCAAATATATTTATTCATGAACAAAGTGGTGCAAAATTATTGTTCATTGACTGCGATGATGAAAATAAATCTTTTTCAATTGCTTTTAGAACTCCACCACAAGATAGTACAGGTGTAGCACATATATTAGAACACAGTGTCCTTTGTGGTTCAAAAAAATTTCCTGTAAAAGAACCTTTTGTAGAACTTGCTAAAGGTTCATTAAATACTTTTTTAAATGCCATGACCTTTAGCGATAAAACGCTTTACCCAATTGCAAGTAAGAATAATAAAGACTTTAATAATTTAATGGATGTTTACTTAGACGCAGTATTAAACCCTAAAATATATGAAGATTCTTATATAATGATGCAAGAAGGTTGGCATTATGAATTAAAAACTCCAAATGATGATTTAGAATATAAAGGCGTAGTTTATAATGAAATGAAAGGTGCTTTTTCATCACCTGATTCGGTACTTTATAGAAAAATATCACAAACACTTTTTCCTGATACTACCTATGGTTTCGAATCTGGTGGTGATCCAGAAAAAATTACCGACTTATCTCAAGAGGACTTTTTAGACTTTCATAAAAGATACTACCATCCATCAAACAGCTATATATTTTTATATGGTAAGTTAGATATTTTAGAAAATTTAAAATTTATAAATGAAAACTATCTTAAAAACTATCAAAAACAAGATATTGAATCATCTATTCCTGTACAAAAAGCCTTTAATTCAATGCAAGAAGTTATAGATAAATACCCAATCAGTAATAATGATAAAGACTCCGAAAAGACATATTTGAGTCTTAATTACGTAGTAGCCAATGCTAAAGAAAGCGAAAAAATATTAGCAATGGATATATTGGAACATTTACTACTTGAGGCACAAGGGGCACCATTAAAAAAGGCTCTTATAGATAATAACTTAGGAAAAGATGTTTATGGCTATTATGATAGTAGCTGTCTTCAGCCATATATGAGCATAATAGTAAAAAATTCCGATTTAGATAAAAAGGATTTATTTAAAAAAGTTGTTTATGAAACACTTGAAAGGTTAGTTAAAGAAGGTATTGATAAAAAAGCTATAGAAGCATCTATTAATAGAAAAGAGTTTGAACTTAGGGAAAATAATTTTAGAAACTATCCAAAAGGGCTTATATATAATATGGATGCCTTAGACAGTTGGTTATACGGATATGATCCTATTCAGAACTTAAGATTTGAAGAATCATTAGAGAATATAAAATCGGCGCTAACCACTGATTATTTTGAAAAAATAATTAAAGAAATTTTTCTCGATAATAACCACAGCTCATTGTTAGTTCTTACTCCTGAAAAAGGGTTAGGTGAAAAGAAAAATAATGAGATTAAAGCTAAATTAACAGAGTATAAGAACTCTTTATCAAAGGATCAAATCGATGCTATTATTAAAAATACAGCAGCTTTAGAAGAAAGACAGAATTCAAGGGATAGCAAGGAAGCTTTAGAAACCATTCCTATGCTTACAATAAATGATTTAAATTCTAAACCTGAAACAGCTCCTCTAGAAGAAAAAGACATTAAGGGTATAAAAGCACTTCATTCAAACGTCAATACCAATAAAATTGCTTATGTTTCTCTAAACTTTAATGCTGGTAATATTGACGAGAAGTTAATCCCATATTTAACAATTTTATCAAGACTTCTTGGAAAGGTTGATACTAATTCAAAAGGGTATGAGACCTTATCTCAAGAAATAGATATTTACACTGGAGGAATTGAAGCTTCCTCTTCAGCTTATTTCTATATAGACAATTCAGATGATTTTTATCCTTACTTTGCAGTAAAAGGAAAAGCTGTTAACTCAAATATGCAGTGTCTGATGTCGTTAATGAAACAAGTTATATTTGATAGTAAGTTTGAGGATAAAAATAGAATTAAGATCATCATAGATGAGCTAGAATCAAGAGTAGAATCTACTCTTATTAGCCGAGGACACAATGTCGCTGCTGGTAGAGCTTTAGCCTATGTATCAAAAAATAATAAATATCTTGAGGAACTTTCAGGAATTTATTTCTATGATTTCTTAGTAGATCTTCAAAGAAATTATGACGATAAATTTGATACTATAAAAAATAATTTAGTAAAACTTTCTAAAGAAATATTTAATAAGGATAATTTAATTGTTACTTTAATTGGAAGTGGAGAAGAATACTCTGCTTTAGAAAATAATATTAATGTTATTTATGATTCTCTTGGTGAAAATAAATTTGTTAAAAATAATTATTCTTTTGATAATTTAAAATCTGAAAATGAAGGATTTGTAACGTCTGGAAAAGTACAATATGTTGCAAAAGCAGCAAACTTAGGAGAATTAGGGTTAAAATACAGTGGCAAAATGCTTGTTCTAAAATCAATAATAAGCTTAGACTACCTATGGAATAAAGTCAGAGTTATGGGGGGGGCTTATGGGGGTTTTGCTGGAGTCCAAAGAAGTGGGAACTTCTATCTTGTATCTTATAGAGATCCTAATTTGAAAGAAACAATAGATATATATAATGACACATATAAGTATTTAGAAAACTTTTCTGCTGATGAACGTACAATGGTAAAATACATTATTGGTACTATATCAGATTTAGATTCAGCAGTAACTCCTCAACAAAAAGGAGAGAATGCTATAGCAAACTACTTCAGAAAAATTACTAATGAACAAGTAGCAAAAGAAAGAGAAGAGGTAATTAAGACAACAGAAGAAGATATTCGTCTTCTTGCAGATGTAATTAAAAAAGCAATGGACGATAATAATCTTTGTGTAATAGGTAATGAAGATAAGATTGAAAATTCTAAAGATCTCTTTAATTCTACTAGAAGTCTTTTATCTAACAACTAAAAAAAGCTGTTCATCTCTCGATGAACAGCTTTTCTTTATTCTACATTTATATAAACCGCATCTTCTTCCTTAACAACCTTTATATATTCTACATTAGGATCCTCAGTTCCTTGAACATATAAACCTGTAGCTTTTAATTGACTAACATAACTGATTATTTCTTCAGTTATTTTTTCTCCTGGACATAAGATAGGAATACCAGGAGGATAAGCCATTAAGAATTCTCCACTTATCATACCTATACTATTTTTTAAAAGAACAGGAGTTTTAACGGAATTAAAAGCTTCTCTTGGAATTTGTATTTGTTCTGGTACAGACGGAATGTCTAAAAAGTCTCCTAAGCCTTGTGAGTTACCATGATATTCACTACTTATCTCTTTAAGAGCAGCAATAAGTGCATCAATATTTTCCTTTGTATCTCCAAAAGATCCAACAGCAAGAGTATTATAAAAATCAGAAAGTTCCATTTGTATATGATATTTTTCTGATAACATCATGTCCAACTCGTATCCAGTTATGCCTAATTCCCTACAAGAAATAGTAATCTTTGTTGGATCAAAACCATAAGCACCTGGTTTACCTAGTACTTCTTCACCAAAACAATAAAAACCATCAATTCTATTTATTTCTGAACGTGCATAATTTGCAAGTTCTATAGCATTGTCTAACAGTTCTTTACCATTAATTGCAATTTGTCTTCTTGCAGTATCTAATGACGCCATCAATATATATGATGGAGACGTAGTTTGTAGTACATTAAGCATTTGCTTAACTCTATTAGTATCTACAAGTTTAGATTTCACATGAAGAAGAGAACCTTGAGTTAAAGACCCAATAATTTTATGAGTACTTTGTGCACAAATATCCGCTCCAGCTTCTAATGCTGATAGTGGAAGCTTTTCGTTAAATAATAAATGTGGTCCATGAGCTTCATCAACAATTAAAGGAATATTATAGCTATGTACTATATCAGCAATACTTTTTAAATCTGTAGCTACACCATAGTAAGTCGGATTTATAATTAAAACTGATTTTGCATCAGGATTAGCTTCTAATGTCTTTTTAACCGTCTCAGGAGTTACCCCATGCGCTATACCCAACTTTTTATCAAATTCTGGTTGCATATAAACAGGTATAGCTCCACTTAAAATAATCCCAGCAGTTACTGATTTGTGAACATTTCTAGGAATTAGAATTTTATCACCATCGCTCACCACGGACATAATCATAGCTTGAATCGCTCCTGAGGTGCCGTGAATTGAGAAAAAGGTTGAGTCTGCTCCATATGCGTCTGCAGCTAGTTCTTGTGCTTTTTTAATAGGTCCTGTTGGATGATGTAGAGAATCAACAAGTTTAAATACCGTTACATCTATCTTAAAAGGATTTTCACCAATAAACTTTTTAAATTCCTCATCAATACCATAACCTTTCTTATGACCTGGAACATGAAAAGGTATCGTTTCTCTATTTACATACTCCATTAGAGCATCAAATAGCGGAGTTTCATTTTGATTCATTTTATACACCTTGAAATGCACCTCTTTCTTAAATTCTAAATAAAAACAAACATATTTATTATAGAGTAATATATTTTACAATTCAATAATTTTAAAAAATAAAATAAATAATATTTTATTTTTCCAATTTTATTCCAATTTTTATTATCGAAATCGTTGTATCTTGACGAAAAATTATGTATAGTATTAATAGGGTCTAATAAACGTTACAAAAGATATAATACAATTTAGTTATTTTGCAGGAGGTTATTATGAATTATAAGGAAAAATATTTGAGCTGGTTAAATGCTGAAAACCTAGACTTAGAGACTAAGGAAGAATTAAACGCGATTAAAGATGAAAAAGAGATTGAAGACAGATTTTACAAGGATCTAGAATTTGGCACAGGAGGCTTAAGAGGGGTAATCGGTGCTGGAAGCAATAGAATGAACGTTTATACTGTCGCAAAAGCAACACAAGGTTTCGCAAACTATTTAGTGGCAAACTACAAAGATAATGCATCTGTCACTATTGCCTATGACTCAAGAAATATGTCAAAAGAGTTTGCGGAAAGTGCTGCTTGCGTATTATGTGCAAATGGCATTAAGGTAAATCTATTTGAATCCTTAAGACCAACACCAATGCTATCATTTGCTGTTAGAGAGTTAAAATCTAGCGGTGGTATAGTTATTACTGCATCACATAATCCTAAACAATATAATGGATATAAGGTTTATGGAGAAGACGGTGGCCAAGTAACTGATTATAACGCTATGGTAATCTTAGATGAAATAACAAAAGTAGATATTTTCAATGATACTAAAACAATGGATATAGAAGAAGCTAAAAAGCAAGGTCTTCTAAACATTATTGGTGAAGCTGTAGATACTGCTTTTATAAACAATGTAAAAGCTCAAACTATCAGAGAAGAGCTTGTGCGCGAACATGGTAAAGATTTAGAAATAATCTATACACCAATACACGGTACCGGAAATTTACCTGTGAGAAAAGTTCTACAGGAACTTGGGTATGAAAGCCTTCATGTAGTAAAGGAACAAGAGTTACCTGACGGTAATTTCCCAACAGCACCATATCCAAACCCAGAGAATCCTCAAGTATTTGAAATTGCGTTAGAAATGGCTAAAGAAATAAAGCCAGATATAATTTTTGGAACTGACCCAGATGCTGATAGAATTGGTGCAGTTGTTAAAGATTCAGAAGGCAATTATCAAGTATTATCAGGAAATCAAACAGGAGTTCTTTTAACTCATTACATAATTACATCACTTATAGATCTAAAGAAATTACCACAAAATCCAGCAGTTATAAAAACTATTGTTACTAGCGAACTTGCAACAAAAATTTGTGACCACTACGGAGTAACATTAATTGATGTTCTTACAGGCTTCAAATATATCGGAGAAAAAATCAAAGAATTTGAAGAAACAAACTCAAATACTTTCTTATTTGGATTTGAAGAAAGTTATGGAGCACTTGCTGGAACATATGCTAGAGATAAAGATGCTGTTGTTACTGCAATGCTTATATGTGAAATGACATTATACTATAAAAATAAAGGACTTAGTCTTTATGAAGCATTTATTCAGTTAAGCAAAGAGTTTGGATACTATAAAGAAGAACTTATCTCAATTGAACTTCAAGGAAAAGAAGGTCAAGAAAAAATTCAAAAATCTTTAGATTATTTAAGAGAAAACCCATTAACAGAGGTTAATAATGTTGCAATTAAAACTGCATTTGATTATAAGAAAGGAATAGAAACAAATCTTGAAAATAAAGCTGATAAAACTATAGACCTTCCAAAATCAAATGTTTTAAAATACATTTTATCAGATGATTCTTGGTTTGTTGTGAGACCTTCAGGTACTGAGCCAAAAATGAAAGTTTATCTTTCTGTTGTAGGTAAATCTTTTGAAGATTCAAAAATAAAGATGGAAGACTTTAAAGAAAACATTATGGCTATAATTAATAAAGCAATGGTATAGACTACTAATACATTCTATAAAATTTTAGTTAATATATACTTGTGATGAAAATTCTTTATTAGAAAAATATGAATTCTTATGGTTATCATAAGAATTCATATATCTATATAGATGATACTTTTTACACTTTAGGAGAAAATATGGATATAAAAAATTTTTTCAAAGAAAAACTAGCAACTGTTATGTTTTTAGAGTTAAAACCTGAAAGAGTAGAAACTTTATTTAAAATTCCCACGAATGAACAAATTTACTTTCCTTTAAGAGCTGAAAAAATGAATTCATTAGTTATGAGTGGAAATTCAGAAAGAATTCCATTAGGCTTTTTTATAGAAGGGTTTTTTTATGTTATCGGAGCTGATCCAGACTTTAAGTTTAATATAGTCTACAAAGATATTATTTTTACAAATGCTAAATTTATAGATTATATAAAAGGGTTAATTGCAAGTGAAATTACAAATAATAATTATGATGATGCTTACTTATTTTTAAAAGGCTTACTAGAAATAGATCCCTCTGAAGAAAATTATAAGAAGTTTTTTCTTTTAGCAGAGGAATTAAGGCTTAATAATTCTATTTACATAGAGGATATACTTTTAGTCATTGAAAAAGCATATAAAATAGATAATTTTCCAGAACCTTATTATTATGAGGCATTAATTTTGAAAGAACAGGGTGATTTTACAAAAGCCCTTTACTGTATAAATAACTATTTTAAAGTAGGTGGTACTTTAACAAAAGAAACTTCCGAATTAAGAAGTGTTTTAAAAGACATTAGAAGTTATGAACGTGGAAAAGAAATTCTATATGAGGATCCTAAAGGTGCATTAGAATTATTATTGCCACTAGCATCACCATTTGGTGACGATCCTATATTACTTTACTATATAGCTATTGCCTATAGGATTTTAAACCAAAACTCTCTTGCTTTAGAATACCTCCAACAAGCTTTTGCTTTAGATAATCAATTAATTGAAGTGGTAAATGAACTTGGAATAAATTATGCTGCTATTGGAGATTATGAGAAGGCAATACAATATTTAAGAAAAGCTTTTGAAGCTACTAAAGCTATTGAAATATGTACAAATTTAATTATGTGCTATATTAATATTGAAGATTTAAAGCAAGCAAAACTTCATCTAAGCATCGCTGAAAAATTGAAACCTGATGATGAGATAGTTCAACAACTAAAAGACATACTAACAAACAATATCTAGGGAGGAAAACATATGAAAGTAAAAAAAGCTATTATACCTGCTGCTGGACTTGGAACAAGATTTTTACCAGCAACAAAAGCTCAGCCAAAAGAAATGCTTCCAATAGTTGATAAGCCAACAATTCAGTATATTATTGAAGAAGCAGTAGCATCTGGTATAGAAGAAATTTTAATTATTACTGGAAGAAATAAAAGAGCAATTGAAGATCATTTTGATAAATCAGTTGAACTTGAAAAGCAACTTGAGAACACTGGAAAAAATGAACTTTTGCAACTTGTAGATAGCATATCAAATATGGCTAATATTTATTATATAAGACAGAAAGAGCCAAGAGGGCTTGGCCATGCAATTGCTTGTGCAAAAACCTTTGTTGGTAACGAACCATTTGCCGTAATGCTAGGTGATGATGTTGTGGACAATAAAGAACCTTGCTTAAAACAATTAGTAAACTGCTTTAACGAATATAAGACAACTGTATTAGGTGTACAAAGAGTAGATGAAAAGGATGTCAGCAAATATGGAATTGTAAATGGTAAACCTATAGAAGATGGCGTATTTAAAGTTAAAGATTTAGTAGAAAAACCATCTCCTGATGAAGCGCCATCTAATATTGCAATTCTTGGTAGATACATAATAACGCCTAGAATCTTTGATATTTTAGAGAATACATCTCCTGGAAAGGGTGGCGAAATTCAATTAACGGACGCATTAAGAACCTTAATGATGGAAGAAGCAATGTATGCCTTTGAATTTAAAGGACGTAGATATGATGTTGGAGACAAACTAGGTTTTCTTCAAGCAACAGTGGAATTTGCACTTAAACGTGAGGATTTAGGAGGCGAATTTTTGCAATATTTAATTAACTTAAAAAACAATAGTGAGTTTATGGAGAAACTACATGATTAAGTTTATATGCCTACTATAACATTTATAGTGGGCATTATTTTGCTTGTTAGTTGATATTGAACCATAAAATTTAAATTGGGTATAACATCGTTACTTACAATCCTAAATCTCACATTGATAAAATTATCCTTTAAGCTACTAGTTTCCATTGCATATCTTTAACAAAAACAACTTTAATAAATCAAGCAACCTCATTAATTCAATACTATGTGGACAAAGGAATGTTATATATGATAAAATAAACGAAGAATTTTGACTAAATAATAGAAATTAGGTGAGTACATGAATACAAACTGGTTTATGATGCTATTTGGAATATATCTAACTATTTTTCCTCTATTTCCATCAGCTATCAATAGAAAAACACTTTTTACAGAGTTTTTTATGCTAATATTAATGATTATATATCTAGCAATAAACTTAAAGTCTAAAGATAAGAAAATTCAATTTATAAAAAATTTAAAAGAATTTTTCACTGATAAACTCTCGATAACACTATTAGTTTTACTAGGTTTTATGCTTATTTCCATAAGTTATTCTACTGACCTTATATTAGTTTTAAAAGATTCTATGAGATTTATAGTAGCTCTAGGAATATTTTTTATCGTTAGGTTTGAAATCAAAAGTAAGAAATCTTTAGACAACTTAATTAAGTTAATCTATATTCCTGCTTTTATCGAATTTACATATGGAATTATTCAGTACATAACAGGTTGGGGATTAATATTTCACACAGGAGATATTGCAAGAATAGAAGGAAATGTAGGTCATCCTAATACTCTTGCTGGATATGCAGTTCTTTTATTTTTCCCACTGTTCTTTATTATGGTTAATGAAAAGAAAAAAAAATGGAAAATTTTTTATGCTGTAGAGCTATTGCTTCTAGTAGTAAATATTGTATTAACTTTTTCAAGAAATAGTTGGTTAGCTTTAGTATTAGGAATTCTAATTTTGTGCATATACTATAGTTGGAAATTTTTAATTCCTCTTGGGATTGGGGGAATTATAGCCCTTTCAATTAGTACTATTCGCTTAAGATTAACACAATTTGTAGATCCTAATATTAATTCTGGAAGAATAAAAATTTGGACTTTGACATTAAAATGTTTTAAAGAACATCCGATCTTAGGAGTAGGCGCTGGCAATTATGAAGCAGTCCATAAAAGTTATGTTGCTAGATATCCTCAATATGATCCAGGTGAGCAAATTTATCATACCCATAATGTATATTTAAAAATGTTATCTGAACTTGGAATTGTAGGTTTCGTTACATATGTTGTAGGTGCATTCTTTATATTAAAAAAGATTTTTACAGTTCATAATAAGTTATCAGGTTACTACAAAGATTTAATGGGTGGAATATTGATATCCTTCATTACAGCTTATTTTGTTATTAATATGTTTGATAATGTAATGGTACTTCCTCAAATTATGAACTATTTTTACTTGTTTTTAGGAATAGTTTATGTTATTGAAAGACTTAATAAAAATGCATAATATTTGAGCAAGTAATATTTCAATATATTACCTGCTCATTTTTTAGTAATAGTGAAGGGACTGAAACAAATGGCTAGTGACTTATTAGGTTATAAGATATATAGTAAATCTATGGATCATTTGATTCATGAGGTTATGGTTAGCGAGAATAAAACTCATATAATCTCGGGAAATCCTGAAGTTCTAACGAGTGGTTTAAAGGAAGAAGAGCTTTTTAATAATTTTACTGATAAAAATTCAATAATTATTCCTGATGGTATAGGGATAGTTATTTCCGCCAGACTTACAAAAGTGCCAGTAGAAGGTAAAATCCCTGGAATTGAAGTTTTAGATAAAATACTTCGCGAATTTGAAACTAAAAACAAATCAGTATATCTTCTTGGAGCTACTGAAGACACAGTAACTAAAGCAGTAGCTAAACTTAAGAAAAAATATCCCACACTGATTGTTGCAGGTTATCATAATGGATTTTTTGATTTAAATAATTGTAATGATATAATAGAAAATATAAAGGCTTCGAATGCAGAAGCGATATTTGTTGCTATGGGGGCACCTAGGCAAGAACGATTTATAATAAAGTATATGGATATTCTACCTTGTAAAATATTCATGGGTGTAGGTGGAAGCTTTGACATCATTGCAGGCAATCTAAAACGTGCACCTAAATGGATGATTTCATTAGGTTTAGAATGGTTATATAGAGTATCTAAAGAACCCTTTAGAATTAAACGACTTGGTGTTATTCCCAAATTTATAATTAAAGCTGTCATATCAAATAGAAAATAATAGAAATTTGCATAGTAAAAATCTTAATTTTCTACTACAACTAAAACTAAAGAATATTTCTATTCTTTAGTAAAAGGTAGTTGTTAATTATTAATGCAATTTCTTGAATAATAATAAAAGGAGAAAATAATATGAGAATTTTAATCACTGGAGCTAATGGACAATTAGGAAGAGAATTAACAAAACAATATAGGAATGAGAACGTAGAATTAATATTAACAGATGTTGATAATTTAGATATCACTAAAGTAGATGAAGTTTTTAATATAATGATCGAAAAAAGACCAGATGTTGTTATAAACTGTGCCGCTCACACTGCTGTTGATAAGTGTGAAGAAGATGTTGAGAATGCTTATAGAATAAACACAATTGGTCCAAAAAATCTTGCTGCAGCTGCTTTTGCTATAGGAGCAGAGATTGTTCAAGTATCTACAGACTATGTTTTTGACGGTGAAGGAAATGCACCTTTAACTGAATTTGATAGAACAAATCCTCAAACTGTATATGGAGAAACAAAACTTCAAGGCGAAGAACTTGTAAAATCTCTAAATCCAAGACATTATGTTGTAAGAACTGCTTGGCTTTATGGTGATGGAAATAATTTTGTTAAAACTATGATAAAACTTGGTGAATCTGGAAATGAGGTAAAAGTAGTTTCTGATCAAGTTGGATCTCCAACTAGCACTGTTGATTTAGCTAATGTTATTAGAGATTTAATTAAGAATAAAAATTATGGAACATTCCATGCAACATGTAAAGGAATGTGCTCATGGTTCGATTTTGCACAAGAAATATTTAGACTTAAAAATATGGATGTTAAGTTAGTACCTTGTACAACTGAAGAATTCCCAAGACCGGCAAAAAGACCTAAGTACTCTGTTTTAAGAAATTATTCTTTAGAATTGACAACTGGTGATATAACAAGGGACTGGAAAGAATCACTAAAAGAATATCTAGCTACTTTATAGAATGAGAAGTAAGCTACATATGAAAAAAAGTAAGCTACTTAATGGTTCTTTGGCTATAATGATACTTATAACTGCATCAAAGCTCTTAGGACTCATTCGCGATTCTCTTATCGCTAAAAGTTTTGGATTAAGTTACTTAAATGACATATATTCATTTTCTATTGGTACTACAATGCTATTTATTAGTATTAGCTATGGCATTACTGCAGCATTACTACCAATCCATACAAATATAAAAGAAGCAAAAGACATAAAAGAGCGTAATAGATTTATAAACAATACAATAAATATAACATTATTCTTTACGCTCTTAGTAGTTCTGCTTGGTGAAATTGGGGCTGGAGCTATTGTCTCAATATTTGCTTCATCTTTTAAAGCAGATATTGAGATATATAATCAAGCAATACTTTTAGTTCGAATAATGTTTTTATCACTATTATTCGTTGGAGCTCAAAGTATAATTACTTCTGTATTGCAAAGTCATGATGAATTTATTGTACCTTCGTCAATGCCCATTTTTTCAAATGCAATATATATTTTCTATCTAGTATTTTTTATTGATACCTTTGGATTAAATGGGTTTGGTGTTGCCACAGTTTTAGGTTTTTTATCAATGCTTTTGGTGAATATTCCAACCTTTAAAAAGCTAGGATACAAGTATCAATTAGTTTTTAACTTTAAAGACGAAAATATAAAAAGACTTGGAAGATCTATGATTCCTATAATTATATGTTCTTCACTTGTTCAAATAAATGTCTTCATAGTTAGAGGTTTTGCAGGTTCTTTAGAATATGGCTCAATTTCTTCACTTGACTATGCTAATAAGCTTAATATGCTAGTTTATGAAATATTTGCTCAAGCGATTAGTATGGTTATATATCCAACACTAGCAAGGCATATCGCGCGAAAGAATTATATTGAGTTTAAGAGTGAGATTGTCCGTGGAGTTAACCTAATATTTCTTTTAATGATACCTGGTGCTATAGGTTTGTTAGTTCTAAGAGAGCCACTTATTACTTTGTATCTTAAAAGAGGCTCTTTTGGAGATATGGAAGTTTTAATGACTTCATCAGCATTACTTTTCTATATCCCTACAATGGTTATCTATGGAATGAGAGATGTTTTAAATAGGGGATTCTTTTCATTAAATGAATCGAAATTACCTATGTATAATGCTGGTTTAAATATTCTTTTGAACATAGTCTTTTGTTATTTTGCAATTGGCAATTTAGGAATTAGAGGTCTTGCATTAGCTAACTCTCTTGCTACATTTTTTGCTACAGTAATATTAATGTTAACTCTTAGCAGAAAAACTAATGGCCTTGACTTTAGAAGACTTTTTATAAGCTTTATCAAAATAACAGCATCAAGTGCTTTAATGGGACTTACAGTTTATATTTTAAATAATATAATTATTAAGCATTTTGAGCACACTATATCAGGAAGTCTAATTTCTGTTATAGTCTCTGCTTTAATTGGTGCTTCAATATATGGATTATTACTATATATACTGAAAGAAAAAGAGTTTTTAACATATATTAAAATGATTTTTAATAGAGGATCTAAATCCATTTCATAAATTAGAATATAAAAATCCAATTTACTCATACTAAAACTAAAGGAGTGTGATTATATGGATTTCTATAAAGTGTTAGAAACTAGAACTAGCATAAAAAAATTCAAAACAGATCAAGTTAGAGAAGAAAGTATTGGAAAAATGATAAATGCTGCAATGCTCTCTCCATCTTGGAAAAATAATACCTCATATAAGTTTATAATTGTAGATGACCAACGTATAAGAGAAAAATTAGGTGAAACTATAAATAATGACACCGAAGATGCGCAAAGAGCAATTACTGATGCACCTATCACTGCTATTGTCGTAGGCAATCCAAGTGAATCAGGTCAGATAAACGGAAAAGATTTCTACTTGGTAGATGCAGCTATTGCAATGGAGCATTTTATATTAGCTGCCACCAATGAAGGCTATGGAACTTGTTGGATAGCTTCTTTTGATGAAAACAAAATTAAAAACATTTTAGGAATACCAAAGGAATATAAGGTTATAGCAATTACCCCTATAGGAGTAACAGAAGAAGCTAAAAATCATTATCCTATGAAACCAGTTGATTCACATATATATCTAAATAATTGGGAAAATGAGTATTCACGCAAAAACTTAGTAATGAGTTAGAAAAACTGCTGACCTTTGTCAGCAGTTTTTAAAAAATATCAAAGTATAAATTTTGATGTTTCTTTAACATAAGGGGGAAATGACATGAAGAGAAATACAATCGAAAAATTTATAGAAAAATTAAGTTCTGAAAGTCCAACACCAGGTGGTGGGGGAGTAGCTGCGTTAAACTGCGCTATAGCTAGTGCACTAGCACTTATGGTATATAACTTAACTATCGATAAGAAAATATTTAATAATTATGATGAAACTATAAAAACAAAATTATTAACTAATTTTAACGAACTTACCGTCCTTCAAGAAAGCTTTCTAGATGATATCCAAAGGGATGCAGATGATTTTTTGAAACTTATGGAATCATACAAATTGCCTAAAGATACTACTGAAGAAAAAGAATTTAGAAGCGAAAAAATACAAGAGGGATATCTAAGAGCTATAGCTACCCCAATGGCACTTTGTGAAAAGTCATTAAAGCTATATGATTATTTAGAAGACAGCGCTAATTATGGAAATCCTAATGTAATCAGCGATGCTGCTGTAGGTATTTTAAATTTATATAGTGCTATTCAATGTAGCGTTATAAATATTAAAATAAACCTTAAAGGGGTTAAGAATGAGGTCTTTGTAAAAGAAATTAATGAAAAGCTAAAGCAAATTTTATCTCTTAATGAAGAGAAGAAAAATAGTATTTTAAAATTATCTTTAAATAAGATAAATATAGATATATAAATTTATATATCGTAGTTGAATTAAAGTAGTTTCTTTATTGAAACATATATATAAAGGCTATCTGAAACGCATGTGCATGCATTTTGAGATAGCCTTTTTCAATGATAAAACGAATATTTTCATTTCGCCTATGGTAAATCTCTTAATGTTTTAAATTCATATCCTCTAGAAGTAATTGTTTTAATCACTTCATCTAAAATTTCTGTATTTGTCTTGGATACAGAATGTAATAACATTATCTCTCCATTGTGGATATTTTTATATATTGTTTCTTTAGCCTCACTAGGATTTGGTTGGTTCTTAACATCCCAATCTTTATAAGCAAAACTCCAGAAAATAGACTTATATCCTAGCTCTTTAGTATAGCTTAAGGATTGAACACTGAATTCACCCATAGGAGGCCTAAAAAAACTTTCCATATCTGTATTTGTTATATTTTTATAGGCGTTTGAACATCCATCTAGTTCTTTCCTGAAAGCATCAATACTATTAAGTGAAGGCATAGAAGGGTGAGTCGTACTATGATTTCCAACTACATGACCTTCATCAAACATTCTTTTTATTATATCTGGATTTTCATCTATATAGGGCGTTGTAACAAAAAAAGCTGCTTTTACATTATTCTTTTTAAGAATATCTAAAATCATATGGGTGTTACCGTTTTCATAACCATTGTCAAAAGTTAAATATATAACTTTTTCATTAATGTTTCCTAAATAATACCCGTGATACTTTGATAATAGTTCACTTCTACCAGGTCCCGCATCAGGCAAAGCACCATTTACACCTCGCTTAAGACCCCAGCCATATTTTTTATTATCCAAGCCACCTGAAGAAACCTCACTAGTATTATCATTTAAAGAATCTTTAATTTCCGTTTCTACATTCTTGGTTATAGCTTTAAGCCTTTCTAACTCTTCTTGTTTTGCTTTTTCAATATTTTTTTTCTCTTCTAATTCCACTAATTCCTTTTCGGCATATTCTAGATTATTGTTAAAAACTTCTTTACTTTCGATTGCATTATCTTCGTATTCTACTGATACCTTCTGAACTGAACAACCAATTAAACTTGACATCGTTGCAATAGTCATCAAAATTCCAATAGACTTATATTTCATATTGCTAGACCTCCCCTAAGATGCTATAATTAATAACTAAATTATTTTAAAGTAATAAAATTGGAGACATTACCATGAATATGTTTACAAATGATATTGAAGAGCTTTATAAGATTATAATTTCTAAAAAAGATATTGATTTTAAAAATTTAGCTCTTACTAATTTTGTCTTAAAGTTTGAAATTTCATCAAAAATAAGTGAGTTTTTCTACAAAAATTTTCATGATAGAAAAACTGTGAAAGGTGTAGTATACACACCTATTAATATATCTAATTATATGATAAATAATACTATTACTAAAGAGGAAATAATAAGTAATCCTTATTTAAAGATTTGTGATTTAGCTTGTGGTACTGGTAATATATTAATACCCTTATATAATCATCTTTTAAATATATTTGAAGAGAATATAAATGAAATTAATTGTAAAAATTCTATGGAGATAACAGATATTAAGGCTCATATTTTGAAAAATAATCTATTTGGTTATGATATAGATTCTTTTGCTTTAAAACTTCTTACTATTGATCTGTTTAAAGAACATGGAGTAATATTTAGAAACTTGTACAATGAAGATTTTTTAACTTGTGATAAAGATGACTATGATGTTTTTATAGGCAATCCTCCTTATATAGGTCACAAAGATATAAATAAAGAATATTCTAAAGCTTTGAAACTTAAGTTTAAATCTATTTATTCAGATAAAGGTGATATATCCTATTGTTTTTTTCAAGAAGCATTAAATCACTTAGAGGATTCTGGAAAGTTAACTTTTATAACTTCAAGGTATTTTTTAGAATCTCCTAGTGGGTCAATATTAAGACGAATGTTAAAAGTTAACTTTGATATTTTAAAAATAGTAGATTTCTATGGAATAAGACCATTTAGTAATGCTAATGTGGATCCAGTAATTATCTTTTTATCTAAAGAACAAGCTAATTATCAATACCAAAGAAATATTGAAGTTATCAAGCCTCAAAATTGCTGTAAAAAAGAATTTTTAGAAGAACTTTTTAGCAAAGATAGCTATGAAAACAATAAATTGAATATTTTTTACATAAATAAAACCCTTCTTGATGATAAAGGCTGGATCCTTATAGATCAGAAACAAAGATCCATAATTGAAAAAATAAAAGCAAAATGTTCAACTACTTTAGATGATATTTGTATAAGCTATCAAGGAATTATTACTGGATGTGACAAAGCATTTATAGTAACAAAAGAAGATATAGCTAACTATCATTTAGAAGAAGAGCTTTTAATGCCTTGGATTAAGAGCTCTAATATAGAAAAAGCTTCAGTTACAAATACAGATAAATATATTATTTATTCAGATTTAATAAATAATGAATCCGACTTTCCTAATTGTATAAGCTTTATTAATCAAATGAAATATAAATTAGAAGAAAGAAGAGAATGTAAAAATGGAATAAGAAAATGGTTTCAATTGCAATGGGGCAGAAAGCCAGAAATATTTAGTCAAGAAAAAATAATCTATCCTTACAAGAGTGTTAATAACCGATTTGCATTAAGTAGTGGTAGCTATTTTAGCGCTGATGTATACGCTTTAGTTCTAAGAGATCATGTGTCTGTTACATATGAGTATATTATGAAGCTTTTAAATAGCGATATCTATGAATTCTACTTTAAAACCTTTGGTAAAAAGCTCGGAGATAAGCTTTATGAATATTATCCTAGCAATCTGTTGAAGCTTGAAATTCCAATAGATGCTATTAATAGTAGTGCAGACTTATATGATTTCTTTGGATTTACTTCTGATGAAATAGATATTATTAAAAATATATAATTACTATTTTGATTTTGAAAATTATATATATTACTATGCAATTAGTTTTTGAACAGCTTAGTAATCTCTTATCCTGGATTTATCCTTAAATAGAATGTCTTAACATCCTCATTAATAAATAAAACAAGCTATATAAAGTATGCTATATAGCTTGTTTTATTTTATACTATTTTAATAAATCTTCTACATATTTTGGTAATGTAAATGCAGCACTATGAATCTTCTTAGTATAGTATTTTAAACCATCAATATCTACTTTGCCAGAAAAATCAGGATTTTCAGGATCATATTTTTTAGATCCAACAGTAAAACTCCAGTAACCACCTGGATATGTAGGAATATGTGCCATAAATAACTTTGTTACAGGGAATACGTCTCTAGCATCATTAAATACAGATTTAACTACTTCAGGTAAATAAAATGGCGTTTCTGTTTGAGCAATAAATATACCGTCTTCTGTCAAACATTGATATATTTCCTTATAAAAACTTCCGCCAAAAAGACCTTCAGCAGCACCAAAAGGATCTGTAGAGTCAACTATTATAACGTCAAATTCATTCTTATGCTCGTGTACATATTTAATTCCATCTCCAACGAATACTTCGCATCTTGGATCATCTAAAGCACAAGAAATCTCTTTAAGATGCTTTTTACATTCCTCGATAACTGCACCATCTATCTCACAAAGTACTGCTTTTTCTACAGTTGGATGTTTTAATATTTCTCTTATTGCGCCGCCATCACCGCCACCTACAACTAGAACTTTTTTGGGACTTGAATGAGTATATAATGGGATATGGCTAATCATTTCATGATAAACAAATTCATCCTTTATTGTAGTTTGAACTATACCATCAAGTACTAACATCCTTCCAAGTTCATAAGAATCAACTATTGCTAAATCTTGAAATTCCGTTTGTCTTCTTACTAAAGTTTCTTTGATTTTATAGGTCATAGCTGCATTTGGGATCTGCGCTTCCGAAATCCACATGTCCATTATGAAAAACCTCCTATAATTAAATTATCGACAATAATAAATTATAACAGCCATTCATTATTAATACAACTTTTTTAAATAGCTGAATAAAATTTTCACTCATGGGTATAATAAAAAATAGTGTATGGAAGTTGAAGGAAATTAATTACAATTGTAGAATTAATTAAAAAGGAATAGTATGACAACAATTGAAGTATTTTATAAGGGGGATTGTTTATGTTAATATATTTTCAAGATACAGATAAAGCTTTAGTAGCTACTCCAGAAAAACCTTTAATAAAAACTATAGATAAAACTTTGATAGCTACATTGGTAGGCGAATTAGATCATCACAGTTCAGAAGAAGTACGAGCTAAAATCGATGATAAACTAGATAATGAAAATTATGTTAATCTTATAATGGATTTTAACGGTATTTCATTTATGGATAGTTCTGGTATAGGAGCTGTAATCGGTAGATATAAAAAACTTGAAAGGAAAAATGGCAAGGTTATTATAACTAATGTTAATGCTAATATAAAAAGAATCTTTGATCTTTCAGGACTTTTTAAAATTGTAGGATTATCAAAAGACGTAGATGAAGCTCTAAAAAGCTTATAAATAAGGGGGATATACAATGGGACATAATGAAATGAAGGTTGAATTTTTAAGCAAATCAGAAAATGAAAGCTTCGCAAGAGTAGCTGTCGCATCCTTTGCTGCTCAGCTTGATCCAACCATAGAGGAAATTGCAGATATAAAAACTGCTGTATCTGAAGGGGTTACGAATGCTATAATTCATGGCTATGAAAATACTGAGGGCTTAGTAGAAATACGCTGTGAAATTAACGATAATGAATTGACCATTGAGATAAAAGATACTGGTGTAGGTATAGAAGATATAAATATGGCTAGACAACCACTATACACCTCTCGACCAGAACTTGAACGTTCTGGCATGGGTTTTACAGTTATGGAAACTTTCATGGACTCATTAGAAATATTTTCAGAAAGATCATTAGGTACTACAATCAGAATGAAAAAATTATTCACTTCTCTAGAGTCATAGAAGTGCTTTTAATATGAGAGGAGGGATTAACACGAGTAATAGTTTTAACCTTGAAAATGAATCCTCAAAACAAAATAATTCTATCAACGATTATACAGATAACGTGGAACTTATAAAACTAGCTCAAGGTGGCGATAACGAAGCCCTTAATGATTTGATCAAGAAAAACATGCCACTAGTAGCTGCAATAAGCAAGAAATTTTTAAATCGAGGTTATGAATATGATGATATTTTCCAAATCGGCTGTATGGGATTAATTAAAGCAGTAAATAACTTTAATACAGACT
The DNA here is from genome assembly GCF_000145275.1 of Clostridium cellulovorans 743B. NCBI lineage: Bacteria > Bacillati > Bacillota > Clostridia > Eubacteriales > Clostridiaceae > Clostridium > Clostridium cellulovorans. The sequence continues at coordinate 2,512,829 of NC_014393.1, read as the reverse complement.
TCAATGTTAAATTTTCAACTTATGCAGTTCCAATGATTATGGGTGAAATTAAACGCTTTTTAAGGGATGATGGAATTATTAAAATTAGTAGAAGCATAAAAGCAACTGCTAAAAAATTACATTATGATAGAGAAAATCTTACTAATATACTTAATAGAGAACCAACAATTGAAGAACTATCGAAATATTCAGGGATAAGCAAAGACGATATAATTATGGCTACAGAATCTTCTGGAAGTCTCCAATATCTATATGATGTAATCCATCAAGATGATGGTTCACCAGTGCTACTTATAGATAAAATAAGTGAAACAGGTGAAGATGATAAGGATATGATTGATAAGCTAGCACTAAAAGATGCTCTATTAAAGCTTGATACAAAGTCAAGGCAAATAATTTTATTGAGGTATTTTAAGGACAAAACTCAAATTCAAGTAGCAAAAATGCTGGGAATAAGCCAAGTACAAGTCTCCAGAATCGAAAAAAAAGTTTTAAAACTTATGAAAATAACTTTAGACGGATAATCTCCGTCTTTTTTTATTGCAAAAATGAGTAAAAACTACACTTTACAGAAATAATAAAGTAAAAACATAAATAAGGAGTTGTTAGTATATGGATGCAAAAGAAAGAAAGCTTAAGGCAAAATTCGATAAAATTTCAGAGCAAAATACTCCAAAACCAAAGATAATTCAGAATTGTTTTTTTGCCTTTATCGTTGGAGGAGCAATTTGTACAGTAGGACAATTTATTAATGAAATATGCATATCCTTAGATATTTCCAAAGAGAATACAAGTGCAATAACTGCTATAATTATGGTCTTCATTGGAGCATTATTTACAGGCCTGGGTGTCTATGATAAATTAGCTTCAAAAGCTGGAGCTGGATCAGTTGTTCCAATAACTGGCTTCGCCAATTCCATTGTAGCACCTGCTATGGAATTTAAAAAGGAAGGATTTGTATTTGGCGTTGCCGCAAAAATGTTCACTATTGCTGGTCCAGTTTTAGTTTATGGAATTACCACCTCAGTAATTGTTGGTCTTGGATATTATTTTATTAAATAGGAGCGGATATAATGGGAATACACATAGGAAAACAAACTATAAAGTTAGATACTAGACCTAGAATTATTACTACTACTTCCGTTGTTGGTAAAAAAGAAGGGGAAGGACCACTGAACGAATATTTTGATATAGTACTTCAAGATGATTTAAACGGTACTGATAGTTATGAAAAAGCCGAATCAAGTATAATGTATAAAGCTGTAACTGAAACAATAAAAAAAGCTAGGCTCAGTGAAGAAGATATTGATTATTTATTTGGAGGAGATTTATTAAATCAACTAACAGCTACCAGCTTTGCCGTTAGAAAGCTTAATATACCTTTCTTTGGGCTATACGGAGCTTGTTCTACAATGACAGAATCATTAAGTCTTGCTTCCTTAATGGTAGAAGGCGGTTTTGCTAATAATGTGATTGCAACTACATCTTCTCATTTTAGTTCTGCTGAAAGACAATTTAGATTTCCCCTTGAATATGGAAGTCAAAGAAATCCCACAGCACAATGGACTGTTACAGGAAGTGGTTCTATGCTTCTTCAAAAAAGTGAAGATACTCAATACCCTTATGTAAGCTATGTTACTACTGGGAAAGTAAAAGATTATGGGATAGTAGATGCTAATAATATGGGAGCTGCTATGGCTCCAGCTGCTGTTGATACAATTAAACAGCATTTTATAGATACTGGTCGTTCTCCAAAAGATTATGACATCATTGCAACTGGCGACCTAGGCATATACGGTAGAAATATTACAAACCAATTGCTATTAGAATGTGGATATGATATTGGTAAAAGATATATTGATTGTGGGGCAGAAATTTTTGATCAAAATACACAAGATACTTTAGCTGGTGGTAGTGGATGTGGTTGCTCTGCAGTAGTATTTAGTGGCTATATTTTCAAAAGACTTTTAAGCAAACAATTAAAAAGAGTTCTTTTGGTATCAACTGGTGCACTCCTCAGTCCAACATCAACACTACAAGGAGAAACTATTCCTGGAATTGCACATGCTGTAGCAATAGAAGGTGGTGAGTCAAAATGATTATGAATTATGTTAGTGCATTTATATTTGGTGGAATATGGTGTGTAATCGCACAAATACTTATGGATAAAACAAAACTCACACCAGCTAGAATTCTAGTTTCCTTTGTCGTTATTGGTGCTATTTTAGGTGCCTTTAATCTTTACGATTATGCAGTAGAGGTTGGCAAAGCAGGAGCAACAGTTCCACTTCCTGGCTTTGGTTATGCATTATCAAAAGCTGCTATAAAAGAGGTTGATGAGATAGGACTTCTTGGTGCATTTACAGGCGGCATTAAAGGTACAGCAGGAGGAATCACTGCTGCAATAGTTTTTGGATACTTAATGGCTATACTTTTTAATCCTAAAACTAAGGAGTGATTATGTGAAAAAACAAGTGATAATTATAACTGATGGAGATTCCCATGCAAAAATAGAGGTTGAAAAAGCTGCAAAAGCTATACATGGACGTTGTATATCTTTGTCAGCAGGAACTCCAAGTATTTTAAATCCAGAACTGCTTATTGAGATGATAAAAAGTGCTTTAGGAAATCCAGTTCTTGTTATGGTAGATGATAAAGGAAAAAGAGGATATGGATTAGGTGAAAAAACCATGATGGAATTACTACTAAATGAATATATAGAAATTATTGGTATAATTGCTGTAGCTTCAAATTGTGATAATTGCTCTGGAACAGAAGTAGATTGCTCAGTAGATAGAAATGGGGATATTGTCCCATATGCTGTTAATAAGGAGGGCGTTGTTCAAAACTCAAAGATTCTATATGGAGATACTCATAACTTTCTATATATGCTAAAAGAAAAACCGTACATAATAGGAATTGGTGATGTTGGTAAAATGAAAGGGAAATTTGAAAATAATAATAGTGCAGTTCTCACTATAGCAATAAATAATATCATAAATAATTTGAGTAAGACACCAGCTTATTAAGCAGGTGCCTTATTTCTAGAATTCATTTACTATAAATTTATTGAACTTATTATATGTTTCTATATCAACAGTGGCTATTACTTTGGTTCCATTATCTAAATAATCTTCTTCCTCAATTATTGCATTTCTATGTAGATAAGCACCTACATCACCATCACTATATGGTATCAAAAACTCAACCTTCTTCATAGGATTTGGAAGAAATTCAACTATCATTTCCATTAAACCATCAAAATTAGTTCCATTCTTAGCACTGATAGGGATTACCTGAAATTCTTTGTATTTTTCCTTTATCTCAGCAACGGTATGGGCATTTTCTTTATCAACCTTATTCAACACTAAAATTATAGGCTTATCAAAAGCATTCAGTTCTTTTAAAACTGCATGAGTAGCTTCAATTTGTTCAAAAATTATATCACTTGAACTATCTACAACGTGAAGTAGTAAATCAGCAAAAATTACTTCCTCAAGAGTAGATTTAAACGCTTCTACTAAATCGTGAGATAACTTTCTTATGAATCCAACGGTATCTGTTAAAGCAGCTACACGCTTATCTCTAAGCAGTATGGCTCTTGTTGTAACATCTAATGTTGCAAAAAGCATATCTGCTTCAAAAACTTTATCCTTTTGCTTTCCTTGTTCTACTAACGCATACTCAGCTAAAGCATTCCTTAATGTAGATTTTCCTGCATTAGTATATCCAACTAAAGATATTTTAGGAACATTAGATTTAGACCTTTTTTCCCTTTGAACAGCTCTATTCTTTCTTATCTTTTCTAATTCCATTCTTAAATCATGAATATCATCTTTTATCCTTCTTCTATCGATTTCAAGCTTTTTTTCACCAGGGCCTCTAGTTCCAATTCCACCTCCAGTTCTAGACATTGTAATACCATGAGCAATTAGTCTGGCAGATCTATATTTAAGTTGCGCCAACTCAACTTGAATTTTAGCTTCTCTACTTTTAGCACGTCTAGCGAATATCTCTAATATCAATATAGTCCTATCAATAACCTTTGTACCAGTGACTTCTTCTAGATTTTTTACTTGAATTCCGCTTAATTCATCATCAAAAATTATAAGATTTGCACCTTTTACTTGTTTAATAAGTGCTAATTCCTCGGCTTTTCCACTTCCTATGTAATATAAGTTATCTATTTTATTTTTCTTTTGTAGAACTTTATATACAACTTTTACATTACAAGCATTTGCTAGTTCTTCTAGCTCATCTAAACTCTCCTCATTATCTACACCTACAACAATAGCAATTTCTTCTTCTTCTTCATTTTCTGTTACAGAAGAATTTTTTAAAAAACTTTCAACATAATTTACTTTCTCTAAGTAGTTAAAGTTAAGAGAATCTTCCAAGGACATAGGACCAACTTTATCATAAACTAATATCTCATTCTTTAATGCACAAAAACCTAAAGTTACATCGGTAATACCGTCTTCAGTAACCCCAACAGCTATCATTGCATCAAGTTTAAGCTTTAAAAGAGCCGATGTGTCTACTACAGATAAGTTAGAATTTCCACTTGGGTGTGTATGTAAAACCTTAACACCACAAAGTCGTTTCTCCTTTAAATCTATCATAGGCAGGTTTACTGTGGCGCTATCACCAATAGAAACATCAATTACATTACCTTTTCTATCAATAGCAATACTTACTTCTCTATTTATTGCTTTTGTAACATTAACAATTGTATTCACCATTTCCACTGTTGCAATTTGATCTTTGTAAGCCTTTAACTTATACAAATCCTCAAGTTCTGCGAGAAAGCTATTCTTAACTCCCTCTATGTTGCCATTAATCATACATATAACCTCCAATTCAAGCTACTTGACAATTTAGATATAATTTTATACTATGATTCTATCGTTGTAAATATCAATGGCTGGAGGTTAACATGGATAATAAGAAAAGAAATATATTAATTTCAGAAGAACAAATAGAAAAAAGGATAAAAGAAGTAGGAAAAATTATTGAAAAAGATTATAAAGATAAAAATCTTTATGTATTATCATTACTTAGAGGAAGCTTTATTTTTGCAGCAGATTTGGTAAGGGCCATTGACACTAATGCAAAAATCGGTTTTATGACAACCTCAAGCTATGGACATAGCGAAACTAGTTCTGGTAGCGTTAAAGTAGTAAACGATATTCCTGATAACATAGAAGGCTGTGATGTACTGATAGTAGATGATATTATAGATACTGGTTATACTATGGATTTTGTAACCAAATATGTAAAAGATAAAGGAGCCTTATCAGTTAAAACTTGCGTTCTTTTAGATAAACCAGAAAGAAGAAAGGTAAGCTTAACTGCAGATTATATATGTTTTGAAATCCCAGATGTATTCGTTGTTGGTTATGGATTAAACTATGGGGATTACTATAGAAACGTTCCTTATGTTTTTAATTGGGAAGAAAAATAGAAAATGAAAATGCCTCGATTGTATAAATATATTTACTAATCGAGGCATTCTTTTATATGATTTCTAAGTAAATTCCTATATAATTATGGACTCTTTGATAACCATATAAATTCTTCAGATAGATCTGACAACGAAATATCTTAAAGTTAATTTTAATAAATCTTAATAAAATCTAATTTATGTCTTTATTTAAGTTTAAATCTATAGATGTATCTGGTATTTTCCCAACTATTATTGTCTCTGATATAGGAATGATATGTTTAACTTCAATTTCTTTATGAGAAGAAAGCAATATAACTTGAATATTTGATACTGTTTCTACATAAATTTTATGCCTTGTTTGATTGATTCCTGCTGATTCGAATTCAGATATATATTTTGTTTCAACACTACCAATTGGTTTCATTTTAATTTTAATATTAGGTCCATAATTTGATACAAAACTATTTTGAGTTACATATCCAAGCGGAACAGATACTCCAATAGCTCCAAGTTCTTTTATCTTGTCTTGCGCCTTTAAAGAAACAGATACTGCTATTTTATTAAGCTTTATAGTATCAGCCTTTAACATAACTATATTATCATTTTTATCCTTATCAATATTAATAACCTCATCATATTTAAAACTTTCTGAACACTCTTCTAATATAACTTCATTAATAACATCAACAGTTTTTGTCTTCATTTCATATTCCGCTACTGAGAGCATATTAGGTACGACTATGTTATCAAAAATTGAAAACATCTGGTATAAAAATACAACAACTATGACTATAATTATTATTAGGAAAAAGTTCTTATAATTTTTCTTTCTCCTTGGTCCATTTATAGTTATTTTTCTTATAAAATTTCTTAACTTGTAATTTATCTCAAACACTCCTTTCTTAAAACATAGGTTTTATCTGTAAATAATAATAATTATATATATGAATTAAAATAAAGGATAATTCTGTGTTATAATAGAAATAGTTTATTGAAAAAAATTACGCCTACTTTGTTTATATCGAGGAGGATATCAAATGACACAAAGAAGCATGAATAATGGAAAAAACAAAAAGAAGCGTAGGAAAATAACGATCTTCAAAGTAATTAAAAGCTTTTTTCTTTTATTAATCGCAGCAGGATTTATCGTGATATTAATTGGAATTGGCTTTGCCGTAGCTGCTGTTAAAACTGCACCAAAGTTAGATATAGGCTACATAACACAGTTAAATGAACCGTCTAAAATATTAGATGATACTGGTCAAGTTATTGATTACGCTGGTAGCTCCAATAGAAAAATAATTTCTATAAGTGATGCTCCTCAATATCTTAAAGATGCCTTTACTTCCATTGAAGACGAGAGATTTTATAATCATCATGGTTTAGATTTCAAAAGACTTATTGGTGCTTCCTTAGCAAGTGTAAAAAGTAAACTTACTGGTCAGGGAGTAATGCAAGGTGGTTCTACCTTAACTCAACAACTAATAAAACAAAGAATGTTTTTAGAATCATCTTTAACTGATAGATTAAATTTTGAAAGAAAATTCCAAGAAATGTATTTAGCTTGGGATTTAGAAAAAAATCTTTCAAAGGATGAAATTTTAGAAGCGTATATGAATGCTGTTTCTTGTGGTGGACCTGCTAACGGTGTTGGCGCAGCAGCAAAGTTATACTTTAACAAGGATAATATAAATCAATTAACCTTACTTGAAAGCGCATTCATTGCAGGAACTGTTCAAGCACCTAGCATTTATTATCCTTTTTATGATGAAAATATTGCAAATCCATCAGTATATGTCTCTAGAACAAAACTAGTATTAAAACAAATGTTAAAGAATAAGAAGATATCTCAAGGAGATTATGATACTGCAATAGCTGAAATTGCAACACATGGTGAAAATATTCCATTTAATCGAGGTACTATTGCCTACGCTTCAAACCTTGACTATGGATTCTTCACAATTCCAATGCTTAAACAAGTTAAAGAAGATTTGAAAGCCAAATATAGTTATAGTGATAAAGATGTGGAAGATCTTGTAAATGGCGGTGGACTTACTATATATTCTACTATGAATAAGGCAGCTCAAGATACAGCACAAGGAATAATTAATGAAGATAGCTCATTCCGTAGTTTAGAATCAGGGGTTGATGCCAATGGTCTTACTCAGCCACAATCTTCAGCTGTATTTATTGATAATGAAACAAATCAAGTAAAAATAATGATCGGAGGAAGAAAAGTTGCAGCTAGCCAAACATATAATAGAGCAGCTGACTTTGAAACCTTTAAAAAGCAAGTAGGTTCTTCAATTAAACCTCTAACAGTTTATGCTCCAGCAATAGAGCAAAAGAAAATAACATTGGCATCAATAGGAGAGGATACACCAATTGACGAAGCAACACTAAAAAAAATGGATTATGGTAATGTAATTCCTAAAAATGCCGCTGGCAATTATTTGGGTTCAATCTCCATAAGAACTGCAGTAGCTGCCTCTAGTAATATAGTCGCACTTAGAACTTTAGATCTAATCGGTGTTGACACTTCCTTTGACTACGCTACGAAATTGCATCTAGGAGTTGTTGACGCAGATAAAGCTTACTCTACATTAGCTTTAGGTGGGTTAACAGAAGGTACTAATACCCTTAATATGGCAGCTGCTTATAATGTATTTGCAAACAATGGAAATTATACAAGACCACTATACTATAGCAAAGTTACAGATAGTAATGGTGTTACTATCTTAGAAGCTCAGAAAATTACTGAAAGGGTATTTTCACCAGAGACAGCATATTTAACATATTTATTGCTTAAGGAACCAGTTAATAATCCAATTTTCGCAACAGGTTCTTTTGCAAGATTAACTAATGGTATGCCTACTGCTGGTAAAACAGGTTCTACGGAAAATTACATGAATCTTTGGTTTGCAGGATTAACACCTTATTATTCTGGAGCCGTTTGGGTTGGAAATGACACTATGACAGAAATACCAGGTTTCAGCAGCAGTAATGCTGTAGGAAACGCATGGCGATTAATAATGGAGTATCTTGTTAAAGATAAAGAAATTAAAGATTTAACCCCACCTTCAGGACTGGTTCAATCAGAAATATGCAAAAAGACAGGACTTCTAGCTAACGATTTATGTAAAGCAGCAGGGGATTCATATACTGAATATTTTATTCCTGGAACTCAACCAACCGCATATACTAATGCTCATGCAAAAGTTGAACCAAAAAAAGATAATACTCCAACTAAAAATACTAAACCAACACAAACACCAGCGCAGACACAAACACCAGCGCAGGCACAAACACAAACACCAACACAGACACCAAGTAATAACACTGGTGGTAATACTCCTGTTGGAAACACTAATGGAAATAACACTCCCTCTACAAAACCTAATACAACTCAGTAGTACTGATGCTTAACCTTATTTTAATTATATATAAGAAAAAACAGGCTTTAAGATTTTTATTTTAAAACCTGTTTTTTCTCTTGTTATAACTCTTAACATTTAATATTATAAGTTTTAATAAGACTATTCGGTAAATTACTACAAAAATAAGCAGGTATTTTTTACATCTATCGCTTTTCACTTATTAGATTTGGCGAATTAAGTAATTAAGTATCTGATTAATACTAATATTGTATATTAATTTCTTGAAATCATTTACACGAAACACTTTTTTCCACAATATGGTTACTGTATAATTAATATATCTTTCAATTTTTAAATACTGAAGTACTAAAGGATTAGGAGTGATCATTATGAGAGTCAATGATGCAATTTTCGAAAGTTACAGTAACCTATTAAAAGCTCAGGGACTTACTAAAGAACCTAGCATTGATGAAAAAATTAAAATTGATACATATGGTTTAGTCAATCTAATTATCGACGTTGAAGAAAAACTGGGAGTATCTTTAGATTCAGCAATTAGTGAGGTAAAACAAAGTAAAACTTTATTAGATGTAATAGAATCTATTCAGAACTCAATTTCTGTTTTAAATTAACAACTGATTCTTAAATACTTATAAATCATTTAAAATGACTATCTGTAATTTTTAATATAATAAACCAAGGTGTATAAGATTTACACCTTGGTTTATTTCTTTAGAATTATTGCACAACCACCTTATTGAGGTAATTGCAAAGCTATTAATAGTTTTCTGATAATATGTAAAAAAACTATATAATTTGTAAATTATATGTTATTTGTATTACATTTTAATGTATTAAGTGGTATTATTTATATTGATAATACTATTTTATACAACTGGTTTATACATAACTCTTATACTTAAATTTGTAGGCTTTACATTTGTATTAATATGTAAAAAACATTAAATATAAATATATCTTCAATATAAAACAGTATATATTGATTACGTACAAGCCATATGTATTATCTTATAGTATTATAAAAAATATTTAGGAGGGCTAAAAAATGAAGAATCAAAAAATCCAAGAAGAAATTATCTTTGATGAGGTAGACGTAGAAGAAATAATGCTTCTAGAAGAAACTGTTACACCATCTATTTTATCAATAACTAAAGTTCCTAGATTATCAGGATTAGTAGCAATGGATCCTGTTCCAACATCTGGTTTAGTGGCAATGGAACCTGTTCCAACATCTGGTTTAGTGGCAACTACTCCAATAGCAACAGATCTATTAGCGAAATAATACTGAATAATTGCTATTTTAATAATTTAACTTTTGGCTGCAAGACGTTACCATTTTGTACATATTGTAAAGGTTTTTTAAAAGTAAACATTTACTTTTAATCTTTAATTTTTTCACAATACATAACGTTTTGTTTGATTATTATAGTGAGTAGTTTCACTACTCACTATCTTTTTTAGGAGATGAACTATGGATATACATTTTATTGAAGATAATACACATGTAGTTGCTTTTCTTCCAGAAACAATGAAGTTTTTTAAAATTAATAACTTAACCCGTTGTGCTAGTTAAATACGCTGGCAATACTTACAAATAGAAAAACTCCAGCATATTTGCTAACCTATCATTAAAAAACACCACTAATCTAATGATAGGAGGCTAACCTATATGCCAGAGTTTAATAAAGATTCTACCATAACAATAAATGACTTAAAAGATTTTATTGTTGTCACTTATGTTATAATTGATGACTTTTACCAAAAAGTAACTCCAACATTTATTAAAAATCGTCGTAACATCGCTAAATCAGTAATGACTGATAGCGAAATAATTACGATTTCTTTAGTAGGTGAACTCTTAACCATTGACTCTGAAAAAGCATGGTTTGGATTTTGCTCTAAAAACCTACGAGACTTATTTCCCAACTTTTGTAGTAGGCCGAGGTTTCATAGAGTTAGAAAGTCATTATTTCGAGTCATTGATGAAATTCGTAAAGAGTTAACGAAATTTCTTAACTATCAATATGACCGAATGAGAATTGCAGATAGTATGCCAATTCCTGTGTGTAAGTTTGGGAGAGCTCATTTCCATAAAGCTTTTAAGCCGGAGGCTGCCTACGGGCGATGCGCTTCGAAAAAAGAAACATATTATGGATTCAAATTACATGCTTTAGTAGCCCTCGATGGCTATATCACAGATTTTACTGTAACAGCAGCAAATATTGATGACAGAGATGTCGTCTGGGAACTCACAGCTAATTCAGAGATTGATATACTAATAGGTGATAAAGGATATATAGGTCAAAAAGTTGCTTCGCAATTAAAAGAAACAAGGTACATTCGTCTTTTAACAATAAATCGTAACAATAGTAAAACTAAACTTTTAAAACCTTTTAGGCAGTTGATATTCAAGGCTCGTCGTAGAGTAGAAACTACTTTTTCTCAGCTCTCCGAGCAATTAAATATGCAGAGGGTTCTTACAAAATCAACTTGGGGATTTGCCACAAGAATATCAAATAAAATATTAGCTCATAATCTTTGCTATTTTATAAATAAATTTTTTAATATAGGTATAGAAATATCAAAGATTAAAGAATTAGTATTCGGATAATAATTTCCAAAAACAGTATATGAGACAATAGGATAGGACTGCCTAAAATCATGGTATAAATATCCTTTTAATGAAAACTTATCTGCTAGCACAACAGGTTAACTTAACTAAATCTATTTTATTAGATTCAATCAATGGTCTAAGTGTTAAAGAACTTTCTCAAAAATACAATATGGATATAGATAAAGTTAATGCACTTATTAAAAGCATTGAAAAGAAATCTAAAGATTCTGAAGAAAATATAAAGATTTCTAGTGGTGAAAAATATATAGAGAAGCTTGTATTAAATATTAGTAATGATTGTAATCTTGCATGTAAATATTGTTATGCCAATGGTGGTTGTTATGAATCTGAAAAAGGTTATATGACAAAAGAAATTGCAAAAATATCTTTAGATAGATTTTTAAATTTCTATGATAATGTTAAAGGAATTCAGCTTTTTGGTGGAGAACCACTATTAAATATGGAAGTAGTTAAATTCATATGCGAATATGTGGATGAAAAATTTGAGAAAGGTGAAATTTCAAAAAAACCTGCCATCGGTGCTGTTACTAATGGAGTATTAATAGATGATGAATTCATCAGTTTAATGAAAAAGCACAATGTAAGTCTCACGGTAAGTTTGGACGGAAATAGTGATGTTAATAATTCCATGAGAATGTTTAAAGATGGAACTGGTGCATCAGAAGTTGTAGAAAAAAATATAAGATTATTGAAAGAAGAGCTCAATGAACCTGCATCTATACAGGCAACTTATAATATAAATCATATCAATCAAAGTATTTCTGTAATGGATGTAGTAAGATATATAATTGATAACTTTGGTACAATGGCTCATGTAGTTCCAGCTGCCGGAAAAGATGAAGATTTTTTACTAGATAATTATGATGAATTTCTTAAGTCTGTTGATGAGATTTTTGCAAGTTTTGAAGAAGAAAATTATTATGATTATCCTTTAGTAAAGAAAATTATTGATACATTAAAAATGAGAATAAAGGGAATAGACCATATGTGTCCTGCTGGATTAGGATACTATGCAGTATCAATCGATGGTTCCGTATACCCATGTTTTACTTTCACTGATAATGAAGAAATGCTAATGGGTAATGTAATGGATGAAAACCTTTTTTCTTCAGAAAATTTTATTAAGATAAAAAATCAATTCGCAAATAGAAATAAAAATATTGTAGACCCATGCAATAAATGTTTTGCTAGAAAAGTATGCTCAGGTTGTGTAGGTCAATACTATAAAGAAACTGGCTCAATAGATGTGCTGAGTAAATCTATTTGTGATTTACAAAAGAGAATGATTGAAAAAGTTATCTTACACATAATAAAACTTCAAGAAAAGCAAAAAGATAGAGAAAAATTAGCTCAAGGTAGGTAAACTTATATGAATGATATATATCCAAAGGTAATGTCAGATATTTCATCATGGAAGCTGTTTCAAAGTAAAAAACAGGATATGTATTGTGTTGGAAGCATTGAAAGAGATAAATTTATTCAGGTTCCTGGGAAAATGATTAATGAAATAATGAGTTGTATTGAATATTTCGACGGTACTCATTCAATACAAGAAATTCAAGAAGTTTTGAAAAATGACAAATACATCAAAATGGATGTAGCAAAGTTTTATTTAATTTTATGTAAAGCTGACTTAGTAGTTAATAATAAAGATTCATCAATAGTAACAAAACAAGAACTTGAAAAATTATCTTTTACATTGTTCAAAATACCTTTATCCGGAATAAATACTTTCATTTCAAAGTTGAAAAAAAACTTTTTTATTACAATTGCTTTTATTACTACATTTATTATCTTTGCAGGTATATTATTACTTATATTTAACTATAAAGCATTAATTAATGCAGAAACCTATTCTATATCTAATTCATATTTTATAAGTTTTATACTATCATTTCTCATCTACGCAGCTTCTATACTTTTTCATGAACTTTCACACGCTATTATTGCGAGCAAATTTAATTTAAAGCCTAAGGAGCTTATAGGGGCATTATATCTTGGTTTTACACCTATGGTTTATCTTAAAATACCAGGGCTATATACTATTAGTGAGAAAAAAAGAATAATTGTATGGAGCGCTGGCATTTACATGAATATGGTTATTGCTTCGTTTTGCTCTATATTAGGATTATTTTTTCAAGGAGACTTAAAGAACGTTTTAACAATAACTGCAGTATTAAACATTGGCTTAGTAACTTCAAATCTTTCGCCTTTACTGCCGTTAGATGGTTATTTCATCATGAGTACGTTATTAAAGACTCCAAATTTAAGAAAAGAATCTTTTGTTCAATTTAAAAAATGGATAACAAGAAAAAAGAATAAATTTTCAGGAATATTTGCAATATATTTTGTTGCTACAACATTATTCATTGGTGGATTTCTAATATCCCAACTTTATTGGATGTTCTCAATGGTAATTGAAAGTTACCGTAGAAATCACGATATTCTCGAAGCATTATCTAAACCTAAATATGTGTATATCCTAATATTAATGATATTAACAAGGATTATGCTTCAAAAAATATTTGTAAAGAGAAATGGTTCAAAAAAAACTGCATAGAGCAGTTATAAAATCCTCTTAAGTTTAATTGAAAATTAAACTTAAGAGGATTTTATTTTTTGTACAACCTCCGAAAACCTTTGAAAGTATCTTCAAAAGGGTTATGGGGGATAGCCTATATCATTAAATAAAGAAATTAATTTTTTCTTTTAACATTGAAGGAAATAGTATAAAATATCAATTGGTGTATAATCACTTGTAATTTACTTATACAAAGGAGAAAATCTATGGATAAACTTATATTATATATAGTAGGTTCTTTTTTCATTATAGGAGGAATCGATTATATTTTAGGAAGTCCTTTAAAACTTGGTTTGAAATTTGAGGAAGGAATAAAAACTATGGGACCATTGGGCATTGGTATGGTAGGTATATATTCTTTAGCTCCATTGGTTTCGAATTTTCTAATAACAATGATTGTTCCTATTTGTAAAGAACTTAACTTAGATCCATCAATATTTCCTGCAACTTTTTTAGCAGTAGATATGGGAGGATATCAAATGGCAACTAAACTAGCCTTAACGGAAGAGATGGGAACCTTTTCTGGTATTATTATAGCATCAACATTAGGTTCAACTATTAGTTTTTCCATACCTGTTGCTTTAGGAATGCTCTCTAAGGAGGATGAATCTTATTTTTCCAAGGGTGTTATAGTTGGAATAATAACTATACCAATAGGCTGCTTTATAGCAGGTATGTGGCTTAAAATACAATTAATTACATTATTTTGGAATCTTTTACCTATATATATTTTTATCATTCTACTCGTAATAGGTTTGATAAAAACACCAGGTTTCTTGATGAAATGCTTTAATATCTTTGGAAAGCTTATAATGAGTTTTAGTATCATTGGATTGTTATTTCAAGGAATTGATTCTATATTTGGAGTAAAAGTCATTTATAATATGGCACCACTCTCTGAATCTATAACAATCGTTAGTAAAATATCATTTGTTTTAGCAGGGGCTTATCCTATGCTAGCACTAATAAATCATATTTTTAAAGATAGTTTTAAAAGAATAGGGGATAGGTTTGGAATCAACTCAGCATCTATATCAGGACTTTTAGGTAATTTAGCTAGTAATTTGTTGATATTTGGAACATACAAGGAAATGAATCCTAAAGGAAAGATAATTTGTACAGCTTTCAGTGTCAGTGGTGCTTTTGTGTTTGGTGGCCAATTTGGATTCGTATCAGGGATAGCTCCCAAAATGATAGGAGCATTCATTTTATCTAAGCTTGTAGCGGGTATAACCAGTATTGTTCTAGCTAATTGGTTATATGAGCATGAACAAGGTAAGATTTCTTTAGAACTCTAATTTTTATACTAATAATTTTGATATTATAAAAAGCAACTCTTCACTAATATATTAAGTAAAGAGTTGCTTTCTTTAACTTTTCTTGTACAAACTATTTCATCCTGTTTCTAAATTTTCAAATATTTTTACTATTGTTCTACAAAAAATTCATCCTCATCACTATATGGAATTTCTTTTTTGCCAAATAAATTTATAACTATACCTGTAATTTTTCCGCCAACAAAGGCTACACATAAGGTAACAGCAATACCTAATAATTGAATACTAGCTTCTCCAGTAATGAATATTGCTACTATTCCTCCGAGGATTCCAGGCATACCGTGTAAATTATTAATTCCACAAGTATCTGTTCCTTTTATAAGGTTTTGAAGTTTTGGTGCAATAATG
Source organism: Clostridium cellulovorans 743B (assembly GCF_000145275.1). Taxonomy (NCBI): domain Bacteria; kingdom Bacillati; phylum Bacillota; class Clostridia; order Eubacteriales; family Clostridiaceae; genus Clostridium; species Clostridium cellulovorans. Next base: position 2,497,084 of record NC_014393.1, on the reverse strand, counting down.
CTATAGCCAATTACACTTAATGCACCAGCAGCAATTCCAATAAGCATAGCATAACCTGGAGTAGTCACATCACAAGTAGAACCTATAGCAACTCCACCAGCAAGTGCAGCATTTGCAATATCTTCTATTTGTATTTTTCCTCTAATCATTTTTGTAAATATGTATGTTGCTAAAGTTGCGCCACAAAGAGCAAAAATTGTATTTATTGCCGTTAATACAACCCTGTCTGGAGCAACAATTGCACTGGTAAAAGATGGCCAGAAAAGCCATAATATCATACTTCCAAGAAGACAAAATTGATTTGAGTTAGAATTAGCTTCACAAACATCATCATCTTTAAATTTTGAAAGAGTGTTTGTTACTACTCCTAATCCAAAATATGCTCCGAATGCATGGATAACAATAGAACCTCCAGTATCTAAGAATCCTTTAAACATACCACTTTCAAGAAGTAACCATTCATTAAATATGTAGGTTGGAACAAATAGTAATCCCATTATAATGTATTGATCCATTTTTAAACGTCCAAGAGGAGCTCCAATAGCTATTAGTAAGCTTGCGGCTGCAAATTCAGCGAAAAGGAGTGTATCAATATTTATAGTTTCTTTACTAAAGCTTTCTCCACCAAAACTTTTTATTATTACATACATTGGTATAGCAATGCTTACTACAAGAAACGTTGCAGTAATAGAACTATATCCATGTTTTCTAATGAAAACCATTAAAAAACCAAATCCAACCAATAACATAGCTAGGATATGAATAGATCTTTCATACTTTAGAGTATCGAAAATTGTACTAAATTGAGCTCCATTCGCTTGTACACTTTCCCCATCTAAATTAATAGCTGAAATTCCTGCTGCAACATTATGATTAATACTTGGAATTAAAACAAGTGCGCCCCCTATAAAGAGTACCAATAAGAACATTAGTAATCCTTTGTTTACATTGCTTTTAGGAGTAAGTTTTACTCCTTTTTTTGTAGATAACTCTGACATAATTAAAATCACCCCATCATTTTTTATTTTTGTAAGGTATATACAATAATTTTACAAAAACCCAACAAAAATGATATTAACACTTTTTGATCAACAATGGAAGTCCTTTTTTTGATTTTTGTCATTTAAAAACGTTTACATAGTGATATTTTCACAATTAATTTTGTTTTAAGTATTATTTTAATCATAAATACTATAAATAATTGACATATAAATAATTGCCATTGTAAATTCATTATAAAGTTAATGTCTTTATGTTGTTTCTACAACTTAACTTTTGTTCTTCACTAATGAAACATGTAGTTTAGTCTAAAGCTTGTATCCCTTATAGTGGGAAAATATATTAGATATATTTTGTAATCAAGATTACAACCATATTGAAAATACTCTAAAAGCACTTTATAGATGTAAGTTTGTTTTATATATTTTTTAGCAATTTGCTATTTCATTAATCTCCTAAATTGTTTATTTTTTAAATGGCTACACCGCAAATCTCTATGTATTTATCAAATGTTTTATATAAAAAAAGAGCAAGGCACCTTTTTACACCTTACTCTTTTGGGCTTATCTTATTTTGAGTTGTTAACTTAATGACATTGGATAGACCTCAGTCCCTTAATTTCTATTTACTTAAATATTTACTATAAAAATTATATATTCTTTTTTCATATTCTTCCTTGTTTAAATAATATGAAGTAGCATGTCCAGCTTCAGGCACCGTCCATAACTCTTTCTCACATTCAGCAGCATCAAATAATTTTTGAACCATATTAAAAGGAACAAAATCATCCTTATCTCCATGTATAAAGAAAATTGGAGTAGTTGATTTTTTAACTTGCTTTATTGCACTGTCTTCATTAAAGTTATATCCAATTCTAATTTTACTATAAACACTTGTAACATTTATTATTGGAAAAGATGGTAGGTTAAACATTTGTTTTAGTTGGTACTTAAACTCTTCTTTAACAGAAGTATAACCACAATCCTCTATAATAGCCTTTACATTCTTCGGTAAATCGCTGTTTCCACTTAGAGTCATGACAGTAGCCCCGCCCATTGAAACACCATGTAATACTATCTCAGTATCTTCACCTAACTGATTAATAAGAAGTCTCATCCAAGCAATATAATCAGGGGCATCCGCAATACCCATTCCAATATATTTACCTTCACTTTTTCCATGTCCTCTGTCATCAGGAGCAAAAACATTAAATCCTTGTGAATAATAATACTCTGCAAAGGCACTCATTTCCTTTGCTTTACTTGTATATCCATGAGCTAGTACAACTAATTTATTAGTTTCTACCTTTGATGGTACAAAATATCCAACTAATTTTAACCCATCATGAGATTCTATGGTAAGTTCCTTAGAGTTTTGGACATCAAACCAGTTTTGGCTTTCTACTTTAGTCCCACTAGTATTAAACACTGACTCTTCAGTGACTTCTGAATTAAGCTCATTTTCTATTTTATTTTCTCTATTACTATCAGAGTAATTTTTACTAAGTAGTGCAAATTTTAAAAAATAGTTTGCTGAAAATGCAAGCACAACCGCTACAACTATAAATAAAATGCATAAAATAACTATGAATTTTCTCAACTATTGAGCTCCTCTCATATTAGCAATTAATAAATATTATTATACTGTCTATTTATCAACATATCAACTTATAATAATTTTAATTCTATTTTAAAAACAACAAAATCTTAACGAATATTATCTAGAATATTGTAATTTTTTATGATAAACTGTAGGAATTAAGGAGCGTGTTTCTATGATTAAAAATAAAAAATTTCAAATGATCCTCTCTGTGATTTTACTATTAATATTTTTTATTATTCTATACTTTTTTAATGTAAAAGATCATTATACTTATAAGAATAATTCAAATCTTGAATACGTAAAAGCTAAGGTTTTATCTGTTACAGAAGAAACCTTAACAGAAGATACTACAATATCTAACTTATACATTGGTCAGCAAAAAATCTCTGTTGAGCTTCTTGAGGGTACTGGCAAGGGTGGAATTTTTGAAGTAACAAATAATTTAAGTAGGCTATATAATGTTAAAGTTAAACCTGGTATGAAGGTTATAGTATCTGTTGATAAAACAGGGACTCAAACATCACCAGTATCAATTTATAGCTATTATCGTGCACCAGTATCAATTGCACTAGTTTTTATATTTTTTGCTTTATTAACGTTAATTGGTGGCAGAAAAGGTGTTAAGGCAATTCTTGGGCTATGTTTCACTCTAATTTGTATTATCTTTCTGTTTCTACCTATGATAATAAAAGGTTATTCACCAATACTTTCTGCCATTTTAGTTGTAATTCTTACTACTTTTATGACTTTTGTCTTATCAAATGGATATACTATCAAGACTTTAAGTGCAATTCTTGGCACAATTTTTGGTGTTACTTTTGCTGGAATAATAGCTTATTTAGCTGGAAATTTAGCAAACCTTTCCACCTTGAATACTGATGAAATTGAAACACTTATACTCATATCATCAGATACTTCTATGAACGTTAAAGGTATTCTATTTGCGGGAATAATAATCGCATCCTTAGGAGCTGTTATGGATATCGGTATTTCTATATCCTCTGCTATTAATGAATTGCATACAATTAATCCAAAGTTGACACATAAAAGTCTATTTATGTCTGGTATGAATATTGGTAAAGATATTATCGGAACTATGTCTAATACGCTGATATTAGCTTTTACTGGTGGTTCTATTAATCTTCTAATCCTTCTATATTCATTTGGTATGCCTTCAAGTCAATTATTCAACTTAGATGTTTTGAGTATTGAAATTGTACAAGGATTAGCTGGCTGTATAGGGGTTATCCTAACAGTGCCAATAACAGCAATACTTACAACATTTCTAATGGATAAAGCCAAATAAAAAACTTATACTCTATATTATATTATTTTATTATAACTAAGTTGTATATTTTACTTTCAGCTATAAGCCTTTAGCTATATATTTTTTACAACAAACCTTATTTTTCCACTAAAAAACAAAAAAACTGAACATTAGAATAAAATATTAAATTATCATTTGTATAATTTAATATTTTTGTGGTATAATATAATTCAATTGAAGAATCATCGGTTGAAGATAGCGGGATTATTGTTAAGACCGTTATTGGACGAACCTCTGGAGAGACTCGTTGTGAGCACCGAAGGGGAAAGCTGGCATTGTGTCCAGTGAAACTCTCAGGTAAAAAGGACAGGGGATAACTATTGTGTTGTGTGTCTTATAATGTTCGTATTTGAGGCCTCAGCTTATATTGCTGCAACCAATTATATCCATGTTATCAGAGGCTAGGTTTCTTATCTAGCCTTTTTTGTTTAAAAATCTATATATAACAGCAACCCTTACTTCAATTAAGAATTAATTACACTAAATTAACTCTATAAGTTAGGTAGTCTTAAAACTATAATTTTATTAAGGAGAGATATTATGAAAGCATTTGTTACAGTAATCGGAGAAGATAAAGTAGGAATAATTCACGGAGTTACAGGTATTTTAAAGCAATTCAACGTTAATATTTTAGATATAAACCAAACACTACTACAAAACTATTTTACTATGATAATGTTCGTGGACTTAGCAAATATGACTATTGATTTTGCAAAATTAAAAGAAAATTTAGATCAGTTAAGTGACACTCTAGGAGTTAAGATAAAACTTCAACACGAAGATATATTTAATTCAATGCATACACTATAATAGCTAGGAGATGTAATTAATATGATAAAACCTCAAAATATAATGGAAACAATCACTATGATTGAAAAAGAAAAACTTGATATTAGAACTATAACTATGGGCATAAATTTATTAGATTGTGCTGATAGTGACGGAGCTAAAGCTAGAGAAAAAATATATAAAAAAATAACAACCTATGCAAAAGACCTAGTTAAGGTTGGAGAAGAATTAGAAACAAAATACGGTATTCCAATAATAAATAAACGTATATCTGTTACACCAATATCTTTAGTTGCAGGTGCAAGCAATGATACAAACTATGTGGAATTTGCCAAAACATTAGATGCTGCTGCTAAAGCGGTTGGAGTAAACTTTATAGGTGGTTTTTCTGCATTAGTTCAAAAAGGATATTCTAAGTCTGATAAAATACTTATCGATTCAATACCTGAAGCATTAGCTTCTACAGATTTTGTTTGCTCTTCAGTTAATGTTGGTTGTACAAAATCAGGTATAAATATGGATGCAGTACGTGATTTAGGAGAAATAATAAAGAAAACTGCTTATCTAACAAGAGATAATGTAAGTATCGGTTGTGCTAAATTTGTAGTGTTTGCTAATGCAGTAGAAGATAACCCATTTATGGCTGGTTCATATTATGGAGTTGGAGAAGCAGATTGTTCAATAAGTGTAGGAATAAGTGGTCCTGGTGTTGTAAAGTGTGCTCTTGAAAGTGTTAGAGAAGAATCTTTTGATGTAATGGCTGAAACTATTAAAAAGACAGCATTTAAAATAACTAGAGTAGGTCAACTTATTGCTAACGAAGCTTCAAAAAAACTTGGAGTTCCTTTTAATATAATAGATTTATCATTAGCACCAACTCCAGCAGTTGGAGATAGTGTTGCAAGAATTTTCGAAGAGATGGGGCTTGAAAGTTGCGGATGTCATGGAACTACAGCAGCCCTTGCGATGCTTAATGATGCCGTAAAAAAAGGTGGAATTATGGCTGCAGAGCACGTTGGTGGCTTAAGTGGCGCATTTGTACCTGTTAGTGAAGATGAGGGTATGATTGAAGCAGTAAGAAACGGCTCTTTATCTTTAGATAAGTTAGAAGCGATGACTTGTGTATGCTCTGTAGGACTTGATATGGTTGCTATACCTGGTGATACACCAGCTGCAACAATATCTGGTATCATTGCTGATGAAGCAGCAATTGGTGTAATAAACAATAAAACTACAGGTGTTAGAATAATCCCTGTTTACGGTAAAGGGGTAGGGGAAGAAGTAGAATTTGGTGGTCTTTTAGGTACAGCTCCTATAATGCCAGTAAATAAAAAGTCTAGTGAATTATTCATAAAACGTGGTGGAAGAATTCCAGCCCCAGTTCATAGCTTTAAAAACTAATTTATTTCATTATAAATGGACCATGCATTAATCACTTAACGCATGGTCCATTTTTGTACAAAATTAAACTCCAACATTGTTAAAAATCGTCATCTGAAATCATATTGTAATAGTAAGGAAGTCTTTGTATATATAAATATCCTTCATTTATATTTTCATGATAAGCATCAAGGAATTCTTCGATAATCAACTTATATGATGAATCAATCCTAAATAAGTTTAAAGCATCTCTTAATAATTCTTGTTTTTCCTCAATAGAAGTTGCAAGCAAAATCTTATAGTACTTTTTATAAAAATCCCCCAGTTCTTCAGAAGCTAAAAAATCAATCTCTGTTTCTTTGATAATTTCTTCTTCCTTTTCAATATTATTTTCCACTCTTAAGCAATATAAAAATAAGGTTACTAGTTCTGGGAAAAAGATATATTCCATATAACTAATGCTATCTTCATAGCTCTCATAAGCCTTCTCTAAATTTATTCGTGCCAGGTCTACTTGGTTTTTTAAAAAATAGATTTCACCTAAAGTTTTATACGCCCAAGTTCTTGCTGGTGATTTAGGGTTATTATCTAAATCAATTTGTATCAAGATTTCTAAGACCTTATCAATTTTTCCTTGATTATATTTATCAAATAAGTTATCAAAATGAGATTGAATTTTCATATGTATTTTCATCCTTTCAAAAATTATGTCATATATTATTATATATTGAAGCACTTATTAAGCCTACTAGAATAATATAAAAATTTATATTTATTATTTTTAATGACTTATATAAAGTTCAAAATTATTTCAACATATGAGCAAAGAACAATAAAGTAATTATCCTTTAGTAAATATAAAACTTTTATGTAATAATTCCCAAATTGAATAAATATGATATAATGTTATGAAAAGCAAATTAGAGATATTTTTATATTCATTACTGGAGGATTATTCACATGTTGGACAAGGAATTTTTTCACAAATATAAACACTTTCTTGCAATAATTGCTTATGCAATTGTAGGATTTTTATTTAGCTTATGCGAAAAATATATTTCACCACAATATGAGATGTATTCGAGTATAGATTCTTATATTCCCTTTGTAAAAGAAATGGTAATACCTTATATAACTTGGTACTTATATATAGCATTTGCTATTATATATTTAGGTATTAAATCAAAGGAAGATTTTTATAAGCTTATAACCTTTTTAGTAAGTGGAATGCTAATAGCTATGTTTATATATGTAGTATTTCCCAACTGCCAAAACTTAAGAGCAACAACTTTATTAGGTAGTGATCTATTTTCAAAACTAATTCATTATTTATATTATATAGATACTCCAACAAATGTTAATCCTAGCCTTCATGTAATAATATCTATAGGCATATATTGTTCTCTAGCTAATAGTGAACCACTTAAAAACAATCGTTTTTTCAATTCTATTTCTTTTATTTTAATGGTAGCAATATCTATATCTACTGTATTTATAAAACAACATTCAATAATAGATGTTTTTTTTGGAGCATTGATAGGAATAATAATTTATTTTATAATTTATAGAACCACAATAACGGAAACTATAATAAACTTTGTTAATCAAAAACATGAAAAGGAAAATAAGGTTAATTCATAGAGAAAAGGGGACTACTATCAGTTTCCTTTTTTCTTACCAAGAAGATCTTCTTTAACTTTTAGAGTGATCATATTTTTAGTTAATAATACAAATTATTTAGTTTGCTCTACAAGGAGGTGTTTAAAGGTGCATAGATACGCACTAAATGCACCTCCTTCTTTATTGCATATTTTAAATTCCTATTTTCATATCAGAAATAATATACTCTAGGAATATATTTTTAAACTTCAAATGTGCTAAAACTTTATTTCTTTAAAAACATACTTTATTTCTTATAGAAGTGTTTAGGGATCCTAAAAAAAATAGTGTTTGCTGAAAACTCAATAAATTTATAATATTTTACTTTTCGTGTCTTACATTCTGATATTAATACATCCTTATCCAAAGTATCAACTATATATCTAGATGACTTACTAATAATATTGAAGGTCCCTAGTAGATCTAACTCACCATAACCACTTTCTCTATTAGGATATGTTTGAACTTCATTTCTAGCTGCTCCATACATTAAGTAGCTTCTAACTTTTTTTGTATACATAGTTGTATCATTTCCATCTACGATACCCCATTCTAACAAAAGTGCACATGCGCCTACAACTATCGCTGTGGCTACAGAACTTCCAGAAACAGTAGTTTTGCCACCTCCAACATTAGTAGTTAAAACGTCAACACCAACAGTAATAATATCAGGATTTATTAACCCATTAGTGTTAAATCCTTTACCTGAAGTAGCTATAACACTATTATCTAATCCTGAGAAAGCTGGCGTTACAACATTAATAGCATCTGAAGGCATCGTCAAGGTATTATATGGATCTGGGTTTAAAAACACTGTATTCGGAGGCAAGGTTTCACTAGGAGGCAACCATATGTCAAATCTTCCATTTGTCACATAAACACCTATAAGCTGAAGTGTCCATATCCCAGGTTTGATATCTGTAAACTCAATACGAATAAGCTCATGTCCAGTATAATATTCCGGAGTATAGTATCTTACACTCATATTTGTATTAACGAAGATGAATTTAACTAAATATTCTTTGTCAGATTTTGATTGAATAACCTTTGATTCTTCGCCAGTTGGTGAAATAACATTTAGAGATGCTCTATTAGGTTTTTGTACCCAAATATACATTGTAAATGTCTTTATTTCAACTGGAATGCTTAACTCTACTGCTTTCATATCTCCAACACCTTTGAGAAATCCGGATACATGACCTTGTGATGCTCCTTCATTCCCAGTTCCTACTACAGCACACAATCCTCTTATACTGCCTAAAGAAGATACATACCTAGAGAAGAAATTTGTTCCATCATGGCTACCTTCTGTACTTCCAACTCCCAAATATATAACCATAGGCCTTTTAAGATTGGAGTACATCGTTCTTAAATATTCTAATGCTGCAATAACTTCTGAACCATTATATGTTGGAACTATATTTACTCCATTTTTTTCAAGCCTTCTCCGATAATTTGGAGATTCTCTTAATTTAACAACTACAAACTCACTATCATGAGCAATTCCTTGAAACTCACCAGTGTATCCCCGAGCTCCTATAATACCAGCCATTCTTGTTCCATGTCCGATTTCATCCTTTGAGGGTACAATACTATAAGGATCTTGTTTATTATTAGCTGCTACAATAGCAGCATTTATCTGTTCATTTGAATAAACTGAACCTATATATACATTACTAGCATTAGTATTGTCTCTTACAATACTTTGATCCCAAATGTTAATTATTCTTGATGTTCCATCTTCTCTTACAAATTCCTGATTTAAATAGTCAATTCCTGTGTCTACAATTCCAATCACTACTCCGTTACCACTTAAGTCGAGATAGGGGTTAATTTTGATGCTGTTTATATTGTCCACGGAAGTTGGAGAAATATCTTGTAAAACAAAAACTCTTCGTACCTCGATAAAATTGATAGCTGGTACATCCTTCAAGAGTCTATTCACATCTTTTAAATAAACATAAATTATTCCTATGCTTTCAGTAATTATCTCTCCACACGCATAATTAACTTTATCAATTTGACCTTTAAAATCTCCTCCGTACTCAACGAGGAAGTCTAAGGCTTCTGGATCATAATATAAATTACATTTCCGAAAAGTTGTCATCATAAACTCCCCATATCCTTTCCTTATATTATTTATATTTTATATTAAATAATTTGATGATAGAAAAATCATTTTGATTAATATTATGTATAAATTAAATAACTGTATAAATATTTTTACTTGATAAAAATCATTATTTATCCTCCAATGTTGAACAATTCCTACTTTAATGATAAAGTAGTTATAGTATTTTATTTGTAGAGGTGTCTAAAGCAATGTATGAATATATAAAAGGAATATATAAGGGCATAAAAAAAGATTATTTAATCATAGAAAACAATGGAATTGGTTATAAGATTTTTACCAGTGGAGGTACAATCGCAGCTCTTCCTTCTATAGATAAAGAAGTTTTCATTTATTTAAAACAAATTGTAAGAGAAGATTTTATTGGACTTTATGGTTTTGCTACGCAAGAAGAATTAGAATTATTTACTATGCTTTTAAACATTAATGGTGTTGGAACAAAAGCAGCGTTGTCACTTTTATCAATAGGAACAGTTAATAATTTAAAATATGCTATCGCTACTAGTGACGAAAATTTCATCACAAAGGCACCGGGAATTGGTAAAAAGACTGCTCAAAGAATAATCTTAGAACTAAAAGATAAATTGTCTAAAGAAGTTCCTTTAAGTCATACTAGTGAAAATATAATCACGAATGTATATGTAGATGAAGCCCTAGAGGCACTTATTGCTTTAGGTTATGGTGAAAAAGAAGCTGAAAAAGCTATAGCTAATGTTAACCATAATATGTCCATCGAGGAAATAATAAAGTCCTGTCTGCAGCTTCTTATGAAGTAAACTTTTTAACTATTTTTTAATATAGGGGTGATAATAATGGATGAGAGAATTGTTTCTGGTGAAAATTTTGAGAGTTTTGGAGACAACGAACTTAGTTTAAGACCTCAAAATTTGAAAGAATACATTGGTCAATATAAAGTTAAAGAAAAGCTCTCAATATTCATAGAAGCAGCCCAAAGACGTCACGAACCTTTAGATCATGTTCTTTTATACGGCCCTCCAGGTCTTGGAAAAACTACCCTTGCAACGATTATCGCTAATGAAATGGGTGGAACATTAAAAATAACCTCTGGGCCTGCTATAGAAAGAGCAGGGGATTTAGCAGCAATATTAACTGGACTAAAAGATAATGATGTTTTATTTATTGATGAAATCCACAGGATGAATAGAGCTGTTGAAGAAATTCTTTACCCTGCCATGGAGGACTATGCTTTAGATATCGTTATCGGAAAAGGTGCATCAGCGAAATCCATAAGAATAGACTTACCTAAATTCACTTTGATTGGTGCCACCACAAGAATTGGACTGCTAACAGCTCCTCTAAGGGATCGCTTTGGAGTAATGTGCCCAATGGAATATTATGATGAATCTGATTTAAAAGAAATTATATCAAGATCATCATCAATACTTGATTTGCCTATAGATGAAGAAGCAGCAATGGAACTCGCTAAACGCTCACGTGGAACTCCAAGAATAGCAAACAGACTTTTAAAAAGAGTTAGAGATTACTGTGATGTTAAATCAAATGGAATTGCAAATCTCTCATCTACTCGTGAAGCACTGAAGCTTCTTGATATAGATACTGAAGGTTTTGATACAATCGACAATAAAATTTTATCAGCAATTATAATTAATTTTAAAGGCGGACCGGTAGGAATTGAGACTTTATCATATTTTATAGGAGAAGAATTAGGTACATTAGAAGATGTTTATGAGCCATATCTTCTTCAAAAAGGATTTATCTTAAGAACTCCTAGAGGTAGAACCGCAACAGAGAAAGCCTATAGGCATTTAAACATACCTATTAATGAAAAAGAAAAAAATGAACAATTAAGATTTAATTAGTTAGGACGTGTAACTATGGACGTAAAAGATTACTACTATGATTTACCTGAAGAACTTATAGCTCAACATCCTAGTGAGGAAAGAGATTTATGCAGGTTGCTACTTTTAGATAAAATTTCAGGCGAAACTGAACATAAGATATTTAAAGATATCATTGATGAATTACATACAGGTGATTGTTTGGTATTGAATGATACAAGGGTACTTCCGGCTCGTTTAATAGGAGAAAAAGAAGATACTCATGGTAAGATGGAATTTTTACTTTTAAAAAGAATTGAAAAAGATACGTGGCAAGCCTTAGTAAAGCCAGGAAAAAGGGCTAAAATAGGATCACGTTTTTCTTTTGGTGATGGCATACTAAAAGCAGAAGTCGTTGATATCAGTGATGAAGGTAGTCGTATCATTAAATTTTTCTACGATGGAATATTTGAAGAGGTGTTGGATAGCCTTGGAGAAATGCCACTTCCACCATATATAACCGAAAAACTTGATGATAAGGAAAAATATCAAACAGTTTATTCAAAGAATAATGGTTCTGCAGCAGCGCCTACTGCTGGTCTTCATTTTACAAAAGAACTACTAAGCAAAATAGAAGCTAAAGGGATAAAAATAGCTTATTTAACCCTACATGTAGGTCTTGGAACATTTAGACCAGTTAAAGTTGATAAAATTGAAGAGCATTTTATGCATTCAGAGTATTTTAATGTATCTGAAGAAACATCTAATATAATAAATTCTACTAAAGCTAATGGTGGTAGAATTATCTGCGTTGGAACAACTTCAGTAAGAACTTTGGAGACTGTAGCTGAAAAAGATGGTAAGGTTATTGCTAAAGATGGATGGACAGATATATTTATATATCCTGGCTATCAGTATAAAGTAGTCGACGCACTTATTACTAACTTTCATTTACCAGAATCTACTCTGTTAATGCTTGTTAGTGCTTTAAGTTCAAGAGAAAACATAATTAATGCATATGAGTTAGCAGTAAAAGAACAATATAGATTTTTCTCATTTGGAGATGCAATGTTTATTAGATAATTCTATACGAGGTGACAAAATGGCAGAGTATAAGCTATTAAAGAAAGAAAAAAATGCACGAAGAGGAGAGTTCAAAACAGTTCACGGTACAATACAAACCCCTGTATTTATGAATGTAGGAACACTGGCGGCAATCAAGGGTGCCGTATCAAGTATGGATCTTAAAGAAATTGGTTGTCAAGTAGAACTTTCCAATACATATCACTTACATCTAAGACCTGGTGACAATATTGTTCGTGATATGGGTGGACTCCATAAATTTATGAATTGGGATAGACCAATTTTAACAGACTCTGGTGGATTTCAAGTATTTTCTCTTGCTGGCATGAGAAAAATAAAAGAAGAAGGAGTTCATTTCAGTTCTCATATTGATGGAAAGAAAATATTTATGGGACCAGAAGAAAGTATGCAAATTCAAAATAATTTAGCTTCTACAATAGCTATGGCATTTGATGAATGCATTCCAAACCCTTCCACAAGAGAATATGTAATTGATTCAGTTGCCAGAACTACAAGATGGCTTGAAAGATGCAAAACAGAAATGGATAGGTTAAATAGTTTACCTGAAACTATCAATAAGGACCAACTTTTATTTGGTATTAATCAAGGTGGTACTTATGAAGATATTCGAATAGAACATGCGAAAACTATTACTAAAATGAATTTAGATGGTTATGCTATTGGAGGTCTTGCTGTTGGTGAATCACATGAAGAAATGTATAAGGTTATTGATGCTGTAGTACCTCATTTACCAGAGGATAAACCAATCTATTTAATGGGCGTCGGTCTTCCTAGCAATATCTTAGAAGCCGTTGAAAGAGGTGTGGACTTCTTTGACTGTGTTCTCCCTGCTAGAAATGGAAGACATGGACATGTGTTTACAAAGGAAGGGAAAATCAATCTTCTAAATGCAAAATATGAAAAAGACTCAAAACCAATTGATGAAGGTTGTCAGTGTCCTGCATGTAAGAACTATACTAGAGCATACATTAGACATTTATTCAAAGCAAAAGAAATGCTTGCATTAAGACTTTGCGTACTACATAATCTTTATTTTTATAATAAACTTATGGAAGATATAAGAAATGCAATTGACAATGATAATTTCCATAACTTTAAAGCAGAAAAACTTGAACAATGGAACGGAAGAGGTTAATATATAACATGTTATATATTAATTTAAATATATAAGTTCTAATAATCATCATTATTAAGATACTTTAATAACAAACTAAACAGTATCAATTTAATTATTAGAACATATATACATTATTTTTTACAGAAGGAGGAATAACAAATGGCTAGTTACATACCAACGATTGCTTATTTTGCATTTATGATTGCAATATTTTACTTTTTACTTATCAGACCTGAAAAGAAAAGAAAAAAACAATTTCAAGACCTTATGGGCAATCTAAAAGTTAACGATGAAATCGTCACTAAAGGTGGAATAGTAGGAAAAGTTATCACTATTGAAAATGATAACTTAATAATACAATCTGGTCCTGAAAAAACAAGAATAAGAATCTTGAAAAGCGCTATATTAGAAATAAGTTCTAAAGAAGCTTCAGAGAAACCAGAATTAGTAAAGAAATAATATATTAATTATAAAATTATTTCAGTAATAAAACATCTCTTTATTTCATAGATAATACAGATTATGTAAATCAAGGAGGTGTTTTTATGAATTATAGAATTCTTTTATCAAGCTGTGGTAAAGGAGTTGTTAGAAGCTTTTTTTTAACTTTATTACTTATTTTATTCTTAGCAATAATAAGTACATTTACCGAATTAGGAGCTCCTATCCGTTCTGCAGCTATCCTAATTACGACATTGCTTTCAATAGTTTACGGTGCTATATATTCAGCTAAAAAAACTGGTGAAAAAGGATGGCTTCATGGATTAATAGTTGCTGCACTATATATGATAATACTCTATATAGTTGCAACTATCGGCGGAAGAAATCTTGCACTTAATATTAATGATGCACTAAGAGTTCTTTTGGCTTTAGTAGTTGGATTTTTATCAGGTATGTTAGGTATGAACATATAGCTCTTTATTTAGCTTAAAAGCTATGTTATAATTACATGGGAACATTTAAGATTGGAGGAAGTAATTATGAAACACATTAAGACAATTAATAAAACTAACATTAAAAACAGCTTAAAAAAACCAGGTTGTAAAGAGTGTGCTAACTCATGCCAATCTGCTTGCAAAACTTCATGTACTGTTGCAAATCTAGCTTGCGAAAACTAAAAGGATAAAGCAGTAACATTTGTTACTGCTTTAATTTGTTAATTAAAAGTATTTCAATTTTATCAAAGCATATAAGCTTGATATGCTATTTTGATTTTGAACCAAAGATATGATTTATATAAGTTCTAATAAAAAGTCTACAAAAATTAAAACTTAATATTAAAATGACTTATAATTTCATTTAAAGTAGTTTTTGCATTAGACTCTATATTAGTTTTTAGAAAGTAGGAGAAAAAATGTCTTTAATTCATAAATTTAAACAAGGTGATAATTATTTTATTCTAGATGTTAACAGTGGAGCTGTCCATGTCATTGATGAACTAGTTTATGATATGTTAGATGATGAATCATTCAAATCTAAAGAAGAATTACTATCAGAATTAAGTTCAAAATATGATGTAGAATCTCTTAGTGAGGCATATGAAGAAATTAAAGAATTGATTGAAGAAGAGCAATTGTATTCTAAAGATTATTATGAAGATATTGCACATGCATCTATGGATGATGAAGATTATGTAAAAGCACTTTGTCTTAATATAATACATGACTGTAACTTGAGATGTAAGTATTGTTTTGCAGATGAAGGGGAATATCATGGACATAAAGGTAAAATGTCAATAGATACAGCAAAGAAAGCTTTAGAATATGTAATAAAAAGAAGCGGTCCTAGAAAGAATATAGAAGTAGATCTATTTGGTGGAGAGCCTTTAATGGCAATGGATGTTATCAAAGAAGTAGTTCAATATGGTAAGGAACTTGGCGAAAACCATAAAAAAAATATTAGATTTACAATGACAACAAATTCAACTTTGCTTACACCTGAGGTAGTAGATTTCTTAGATAAAGAAATGGGCAACATTATTCTCTCGATAGATGGTAGAAAAGAAATAAATGACCAAGTCCGCGTAAGAGCTGATGGAACAGGGTCTTATGAAAAAATATTGCCTCAAATAAAAAATATGATTTCTAAAAGAACAATAGGTAAACAATACTATGTTAGAGGAACTTTTACAAAGAAAAATCCAGATTTCTTTAACGATATTATGGCCTTAGTAAATGAAGGTTTTAAAGAAATATCTATTGAACCTGTAGTTTTAGAGGATGGACATTCTCTTGCCATATCAAAAGAAGATTTACCCAAAATAATGGAGAGCTATGACAAACTTTTTGATGAAATGACAAAAAGGCAAAAAAATAAAGATTCAGAGTTTACATTCTATCATTTTAATATAAACTTACAAGGCGGCCCTTGTGTTTATAAAAGAATATCTGGTTGTGGCGCTGGTCATGAATATGTGGCAATAACTCCTCAGGGAGAAGTATACCCATGCCATCAGTTTATCGGAAAAGAGCAGTTTAAATTAGGAAATATCTATGATGATAGTTATGATAAAAATTTAGCAAAAACCTTTAAAAAAGCACACATATATAATAAACCTGCATGCAGAAATTGTTGGGCAAGGTTTTATTGTAGTGGCGGATGTCAAGCTAATAACTTTAATTTTAACGGAGATATGCACATTCCATACGAAATTGGTTGTGAAATGCAAAAGAAAAGGATCGAATGTGCTATAGCTTTGAAAGCACAAAGCGAAATTTGAATTGTTAAAAAGTAGAAATAATTAAAAACATGGTGGGAATTGACATTTATTATCTAAAATTATATAATAGTTAAGGAATGAAAACCTTTTAATAACCTGCGGAGGAGGAATACCGTGAGTAACTTTAATAAAAGCAAACAAAAAAACAGAAAAAAAAGTACAGGAAAGTTTTTCACACTAACAATTGCAACAATCATTGTAGCACTAGTAGGTGCCTTTGGTTTAACATTCGGAGGAGGGGCCTATGAATACCAAATTAAATCATTTGGTGATAGAATAGGTAAAGGTCTAGATCTTGTAGGTGGAGTATCAATCCTTATGCAGACAGACTCTGATGTAGATGAAGATACCTTAAACAGAACTATAAGTTTATTAGATCTTAGAATTAACAAAATGGGAGTAAGTGAAACTACAATCGCTAAAGAAGGCGATAATAGAATTAGAATTGAAATCCCAGGAAAAAGCAATACAAATGAAGTAATTAACACTGTAGCAAAAACAGGAAATCTGTCATTCAAAGATCCTGAAGGAAATGTTATTTTAACAGGAAGCGACATAAAAGATGCTTACCCTCAGTATAATCAAAATTCAAATCAACCAGAAATAGGTCTTGAATTAAATGATGAGGGAAGACAAAAATTTGCAGATGCTACGGCTAAATTAATAGGCAAGACCATTGCAGTATATATGGACGAAGAAAAGTTAATAGAACCAACAGTTAATGTTGCGATTACTGACGGTAGAGCGACAATAACCGGTAGTGAATCATATGAAGAAGCAACAACTAGAGCAAACATAATAAAATCTGGAGCACTTCCAGTAGCACTTTCTGTTATATCATCTAAAACTGTTGATTCAACACTTGGTGCTAGTGCATTACCTAATAGTATCCAATCTGGTCTAATAGGTGTTGCCCTAGTTATGTTACTTATGATTTTCTTATACAGAAAATCTGGAGTAGCTTCAAGTATAGCATTATTGCTTTATATTGTACTATTATTACTTGCATTCTTATTAGGAAGAGTTACTTTATCGCTTCCAGGTATAGCTGCATTACTACTTACTATTGGTATGGCTCTGGATGCTAATGTCCTTATGTTTGAAAGAATAAAAGATAAGATTAGAGAAGGTATGTCTGTAAAAAATGCCATAGAAATAGGGTATAAGAGTTCTTTAAGTTCTATCCTAGATTCTCAAATTACCACTATAATCGCGGCAGTGATTCTATATTTCTTAGGATCAGGAGCTGTAAAAGGTTTTGCTTATACTTTAATTTTAGGTATTGTAATTAGCTTATTCACTGCTCTTACTGTTACATTAAGATTACTTAGATGGTTAAACGATATGGGATGGATCACTAAACCATCACATGTAGGTGTAAAGGGGGAGCAATAAATGTTTAGCGTAATTAAAAAAACAAAATTATGGTTTTCTATTTCTGTCTTGATTATAATAGCAGGTATTGTATCTCTTACTACTCAAGGACTTAATATGGGAATAGACTTCAAAGGTGGTACTATAGTCGAACTTTCAGTTGGGAAAACTATTGATGAAGCTGAAGAAGCAAAAATTATTGATATTGTTAGAACTTATGATGCTGATGTAATTTATAATACAGCTGTGGATAGTAAGGTTAATGATAGTACTCAAATTGATTTAAAATCAAACAGTGGCAATCTTTCTGAAGAAAACTTAGCAAAGATTATAGAAGAAGTTAAAAAAGACTTTCCAGAAGCAAAAATAGCAAACTCAGATGTTATTGGTGCAACAATAGGAAATGAATTAAAACAAAAAGCTTCAATAGCGGTAGTAATAGCCGTAGCAGCTATGCTTATTTACATAGCTTTTAGATTCGAAATTCTTTTTGGTATATCTTCTATCGTTGCTTTACTTCATGACATATTAATAGTTATAACCTTTTATTCTATATTCCAAATACAAGTGGATTCACCATTCATTGCAGCAATGCTAACAGTATTAGGTTACTCTATGAACGATACTATAGTTGTATTTGATAGAATAAGAGAAAATCTTAAAAATGCTAAAAAATCAGACACTTACGCAGATATTGCTGATACGTCAATTAAACAAACTATACATCGTTCAATCTTAACAGTTACTACTACTTTAATTACTATATCTGCAATAACAATTGGGGTTCCTGAAGTAAGAAACTTTGGATTACCTCTTATAGTTGGTATAGCAGCAGGATGTTATTCTTCAATATTTATAGCAAGTCCAACTTGGGTTTTATTAAAGAAAAAATTCAGTAAATAGCAATGTAAAAGACCAGAAATTCTGGTCTTTTTTCTTATAAATTTATATATTTTGCATAAAGAAAAAGTTTTTTCACTTTAAAGCATACAAATTTATCAAAAATGTTTGTAAAATTCCCGAAAATCCTCTATAATGTATCTTGCTTATCATGTTCGGAGGAAGCTATAATGGAACACTTGTATAAAGAACGTCAGAAGGAATTTATAAGAAACTATAATAAATATAATCCGTTTTTAATGAAAAATGTAGATAAAGCTTTAGAAAGAGTAGTAGCTGCTATAAATAACCAAGAGAAGATTGTTATCTATGGTTATTATGATGTTGATGGTATTACTAGTGTTTCTATGCTTTTACTTATGCTTAGGTACTTAAAGGCTGATGTAGAGTATTTTATTCCAGAAACAGCTAATGCAAACCGAGAAATTCAGTATGAAGTTGTAAAGAATCATATAAAATTTTTAGGTGCAGATTTAATATTAACTATAGGCTGTGGGATAAATTCTTACAATCAAGTAGAGCTATGTAAAGAACTAGGGATTGATGTTGTAATAATTGACAATAGATCTATTGAAAATATAGTTCCTAAGACTATTACAATAAATACAAAGCAAAAGGACTGTTCATATCCATTTAAGGATTTGTCTGGTGCTGGAATGGCATATAAATTTATTGAAGCTGTTGGTATATTTTATCAAATTAAATCAATAACTAAATATCTAGATTTATGTATGCTAGGAACGATTTCTAGTGATGTACCTTTATTAGATGAAAATAAAACTTTAGTAGAGCTAGGAATTTCACATTTATGTGATACTAAGAACCATGGTATCAATGCTCTTATTGAAGAAAATAATGTTTACAGCATAAATGAAGCTGCTGCTTATAAGTTAGCATTTACAGTAATACCTAGAATTAATGCTATAGGAAGAATGGATAATGCTCGAATTGTTGTTGAACTATTTACTACTGATGACAAGTATAGAGCAAAACAAATAGCGAAATATCTTATAAAAGAAGTTAACTTGAATAAAAATATTATTAAATAGTTTTCATACTTGATAATATTTTTTGATATATATATAATTTACCTATATAGATGTTATTTTGAAATTAATGTAAAGGGAGAATACAGATGGATTTAAAAAGTAAAATTAGAATTATAAACGATTTTCCGAAGCCTGGAATTAGCTTTAAAGATATTACTACTCTACTTCAAGACGGAGAAGCATATAAATATGCTATTGATACAATGACTGAAACTTTAAAAAACGAAAAGGTAGATTTAGTAGTAGGTCCAGAAGCAAGAGGATTCTTGTTTGGTGTTCCAGTGGCTTATGCTTTAAGTGCAGGTTTTGTTCCTGTAAGAAAGCCTGGAAAACTTCCATGTGATACTATTTCTATGGAATATGCTCTTGAGTATGGGGTGGATTCCTTAGAAATACATAAAGATGCAATAAAAAAAGGTCAAAGAGTTGCTATAGTTGACGATTTACTTGCAACTGGAGGAACAATTGAAGCTGTAGCAAAGTTAGTAGAAGAACTTGGTGGAGAAGTAGTATCAATTAATTTTGCTATTGAACTTAAAGATTTAAAAGGTAGAGAAAAACTACAAGGTTATAACATACATTCATTGATAGAATATGATATATAATTGCAAAAAATTACTTAATATTATATAATGTTTATAAACTATATGGCTGGTTGCAAAACCAGCCTTTGATTTTAACGAATAAGTTTAGGAGTGCTTACCTATGCTAGATAAATTACTGCAAATCATCGATGAGAATAATATGAATGTAAATAAGGAACTTATTGAAAAAGCTTACTTTTTCACAGAAAAAG